>JABJCS010000620.1 GCA_018665505.1 Alphaproteobacteria bacterium | reverse complement strand
TCGCCATCGCTGAAGTGAAACTGTTCGTTCAGGACCAATACCTTGCCGTCCCATATCCCGGTAATATCCACCACGAACTGACGTCGCAAATTTCCGAAACGATCTTCGAATAGCCCCGACGCCTGGGTCTCCCCCTGGAAGTATTCCTCAATCAGCAACCTCGGGGTCGCATCCTCAAAATCAGTCGGTTTCATGACCGCGCATCCACTAACAATAAATAGAACCAGAAGCGCTCCGCTCGACTTCGCCATCACGGGGCGACCTCCCTCGGTTCGAGCAGCCTTGCCCTACGCTGATCCAATCGACAGCGAATAATTCCAAGTTTTTGCGACGTCAGCGGAAAATCCCAAACGACGGCAATAGCTATTATTTTCATTACGACCGGAACCCACGCATAGATCACCACCAGAGCCCATCTCCCATCATCACCGACCTCTACGGGATCAAAGCCCAGGGCATCCAGCGCTGGTAGCGCGAGACCAACAGCCAAAGCCAAAGCCAGTTTGGTGCTCATGCCCCAAAGGGCGAATTGCAACCCAGCCCGATCGTGATTGAACCGCCAGCGATCATAATCAAGCACGTCTGCCTGGATCGCAGGTGGCAACACCAAATCCGCTCCGAGGGCCATCCCGGTGACGATGCATACCCCGGCAAAAGGGATGACAGCTCCAACGGCCAGAAACGGCACCGTCAAGAAACCCGTCGAAGCAAAAATCATGGCCCAGCACCACACCCGATGTTTCCCCAACCGACGGCTGAGGCCAGACCACAGCGGGATAGCGCCGATAGCTGAGACGAAATAGGCCAGCACGAAAAGCGACCGTTCTTCCGCTCCCACACCGAGCCCGTGTTCCAGATAAATAAAGAACAACGCAGCGGGAATGCCATTCGCAATACCGTTCAGAAACCATCCCGCCAGCAACCGTTTGAACGGTCCATTGCCGATCAGGTTGCGAATTGTCGTGTTTGCCCTGGATCCAAGCGAACCGGCTGTTCTCACCCGCTCCTGTCCCGTATCCGGCACGAACCAAAGCAACAATGGTACGACAATCAAGCCGAGGCCGATCGCCAGCCAAGCGATAGCTTCTGTCGATTGCACATCGGTCCAGCCCCGGTTGGCGGTGACCGCTGTTAAAGCTCCGGCCGCAACAATCCCAACCAACGCCAACCCTTCACGCCAGGCGGTAATGCGGGTGCGTTCATTGTAGTCGGTGGTCAATGCAGCACCCCATGCGAGATACGGCACGGCAACCATGGTCCATCCGGCGTAGAGCGCCACGGACCAGGAAAGCAGATAAGCAGCCTCGACCCCATGCGGCGGCGTAAGGACCTTAAACAGTCCAACGCCGGCAATGACGGCCCCAATGGCGATCCACGGTTTTCGCCGACCGCCTCGAAACCCAAAGCGATCGCTAAGCGCACCGATCAACGGGTCTGTGACGGCATCAAACAGACGGGCCAGCAAGAGGATCAAACCCGTCGTGGCCAAACCCAAGCCGAGCTGGATGCCGTAGAGCGCGGGCAAGTGTATGTAGACGGGAATGGTTGGGAGCGCGATGACCAGGGCTGGCAAGGCGTATGCCAGGAGGCGCCAGCCCGAAATGCATCGCGGTCTGGCGTCGGTCACTGATGCTCGATCAGGAAATGACCGACATCGATATGCCCCAATTCGAAGCCAACCTCGCAATACGCCAGGTAATATAGCCATATGCGGAAAAATCGATCATCGAAACCCAACTGTTCGATCCCGGGCCAGTTGTGCTGAAAATCCTGGTCCCAGCGCCTGAGTGTTTCCGCATAGGACGGGCCAAAGAAAAAGGTGTCGCAAACTTTCAATCCGGCCGCCGAAACCGCACCCGCAAACATCTTCTCCCCCGGCAGCATGCCGCCGGGGAAAATGTAGCGCTGAACAAAATCAGGATTGCTACGGTAGTTTTCAAATTGTGCATCATCGATCGTAATAATCTGAAGCGCTGCCTTCCCACCTGGCTTTAATCGCGCCTTCAGGATTTCCAGATAAGTCAGCCAGAATTTTTCGCCGACGGCTTCAAACATTTCAATTGAGGCGATTTTGTCGAACTGACCTTCAACATCCCTGTAATCCTGAATCCGGATATCGACCTTGGCCTTCAACCCCGCGCGGACCATGCGGTCCTGAGCAAAGGCTGCCTGTTCTGCTGATAAGGTCACGCCAACTACGTGACAGCCGAATTCGGCTGCAGCAATCTCCGCGAAACCGCCCCATCCGCAGCCAATTTCCAGCACCCTGTCACCAGGGCGTAGGTCCAATTGTTTCGCCAGACGAAGATATTTACGACGTTGCGCCACAACGATGTCTTCGTCCTGCGCCGCGAAGAGGGCCGATGAGTAAGACATCGTGTCATCAAGCCAAAAGCCGAAGAAATCATTCCCCAGATCATAATGGACGGCGATATTCCGCCTGCTTCCCTTGCGCGTATTGGCGCGCTGCGCGTGATGCAGCTTATTGATCAACCTCTTCATCAGCGAAGGTCTGTAGGCACCTGACAGACAACCCGAGTTCAACGCTCCGAGCATCAAAAGCGCCGCCAAATCGGGCGTATCCCAATCACCGCTCATATAGCCTTCGGCGAATCCCATATCACCGGACAAAATCAACCGTGTCACAAGGTGCAGATCATTAATTTTGAGAACGGCCCGCGGACCGTGCGCCGCCCCTGCGAATGTTTCACGGGCACCGGAAGGAAACTCGACAGCCAAGCAGCCTGTTTGGATTTGGTTCAGCCAACGTCGGATGAGCCATTCACGCGGCCCGGTCGTGCGAGACACATGACCCACTTCAACATTGTTTGATGTGCGGGGAAAAGAATGTTCCATGGCTTCGCGCTCTTGATGGACGTGGCTATTCGACACTGCTTTGCACCGCCTTGTCGGCAGGTTGGTGGCGGAAAACGGGTATTCCCTTTAGCCACAACCTGAAGGCCTCAAAATGGATACCGCCAATGATCTTCAGGGTCAAAAACGGAAACCGGCATAGTGTTTTCAGCAGAGTTCGCGCTGTTAGCGGAAGGCGTCCGCCCCGGAATGAGGCCGAAAGCAGTAAGCCCTCTGCATCTTCCTGCCGGATGACGATATTGACGCTGTCCTTCGGGGGGACGATGCGAAAATAATAATCCGTGTCCATACCGATGAACGGCGACACGTAGAGCGCTTTGCGGCAATGTTGTCGAATAACGCGCCGTGCCGGATCAGGCACACGAATGATGTATGTGTGGCGCTCTTTGTGGGTGTTGCAGACCTCATAAAGAATGGCGCTCAGTTCCTCATTCCGACCATAGCAAAAATAGACGCTCAGCGGATTAAAGACATAGCCAAATACCCGGGGATAACAGAGAAGCCGTATCGCGCCGCCATCCGAATCTAGCCCAGCTTCGGCCAAGCGGGCTTCGACCCATGGTCTGAGCGCTTCCCCCGTGGTCGGGCCGTGGTCGACGTCATGGAATGACAAGGGAGCCGCCCGGTTGTACCCGAACAGTTTGAACCGCCTGTCCAGGTCCGGCAGTTCGTCCAAATCCAACAGCATAGTGAAGACGCTGTAGCGCAATCGGTGATGTTTTGGCCGCAGGCGTTTATGCACCACGGTACCGTCGTAGATGGCGGAGTGAATATTCATGCTGCAGCGCCTTGAACATGGGACGCCATGTGAATCCTGCCACTCTCGTCCGGCACGCTCCATGGTCGGCGCGCGCCGCCAAGCTCTTCAGCAACAGCCAGACCGGACTGCAGGGCATCCTCGTGGAAGCCATATCCAAAATAGCTGCCGCAAAACCATGTCCGCCGATCGCCTTGCAGGGACCAGAGCCGTCGTTGAGCCGCAAGCGCGGCTCGATCAAAAAATGGATGGGTGTAGTCAAATTCCCGAATGATTGTGCCCGGCGCCGGATCTCTGGACGGGTTTAGGGTCACAAATAGCGGTGAATTTGTTTCCAGCGCCTGCAGGCGGTTCATCCAATAGGTCACGCAAAGCTTTCCATCTCCGCCTTGGTCTCGGCCATCAATAAAATTCCAGCTGGACCATACCCGACGGCGCTTGGGCATTAACGCGGCATCCGTATGAAGCACCGCGCGGTTGTGGGTATAGCGCAATCCGCCGAGCAGCTCGCGTTCGGACTCGCTGGGATCAGCCAAGAGACCAAAGGCTTCGTCCGCATGCGTCGCGAATATCACGTCGTCATAGGTCTCCTTCAGGCCATGCAGGTCTTCGATCAGAACTTTACCGGTTTCGCGCCGAACCAATCGAACACCGACATGTCGGATACGCTCTCGGTAGTCCCGTGTCAGTTGTTTGACATACTCTCGTGATCCGCCGTCAACGGTCCGCCATTGTGACAGGTCCTTGATATTCAAAAGGCCGTGGCTGACAAAAAATCGAACGAACGCCTCAGCCGGATAGCTCGCCATTTCGGCCGCTGTCGTCGACCAGATCGCCGCTCCCATGGGCAGCAGGTGGTCGCGAATAAAGCCCGGGCCGTAGTTCTCCCGCTCAAGATAGTCGCCCAAACTAAGGTCAGGCGCGGGCGGATCGTCCAACAACGTCGGTGCATCCCGGTAAAATCGCCGCAAACCTCGCATCATGCGCCAGAATCTCGGACGCAGAATATTGCGGCGTTGACCAAGTAATCCGTTCAGGTCTGTCCCGGCATATTCAAAATCTCCGTCTCCCAGAGATGCTGCGAAGGACATTTCGCTGGCCTTTGTCGGCACGTCAAGATGCTTGAACAGGGCTGTCAGATTTGGATAGTTGAATTCATTATAAACGATAAATCCGGTATCCACCGGCGTTTTTCTCTGTTCGACCGATGCGTCAACGGTATTGGAGTGTCCACCAATCCGGTCGTTTTTTTCATACACCGTGATGCGGTGCCCTTTGTTCAGCAACCACGCCGCAGACATGCCCGCAATGCCGGTGCCAATCACCGCAATGTTGAGACGCCTATGTTTTCCCGGAGTGATATAGTTCAAGAGATCCCCTCTACTCGCTTGGGCATCGAATGGTTGACCAGTAGAATTGTTTCAGATTTTTACGTTGAGCGGTGGCGTTCAGATCACTAGACGGCACAGCTATTTTCCGACTCTGTGATCCAATTCGAAATGAACGTCGTAACAAAACTATGTACGATAACCCGCCC
>JABJCS010000075.1 GCA_018665505.1 Alphaproteobacteria bacterium | reverse complement strand
GCCATTTTCTTCTCCCGGGTCAGGCGGCCGCCGCACCTTCATGAAGTGTTCCGTTCTCCAACCTCAGGATACGGTCCATTCTATCTGCCAGATCAAGGTTATGCGTTGCGACCAGCGCGCCAAGTCCGCTCTGGCGAACGAGTGTCTCCAGCAATCCAAACACGCCATCCGCCGTGTGAGTGTCGAGATTGCCCGTCGGCTCATCGGCCAAGAGAATGGCTGGGGAATTCGCCAGCGCCCGAGCTATCGCGACCCGTTGTTGCTCTCCGCCCGACAATTTGGCCGGCCGGTGAGTTGCACGCGTCGTAAGTCCGACGGATTCGATCAATGCAGATGCCGATTCCCTCGCTTGTCTGCGGCTCGTACCCTCAACCATTTGCGGAATCATCACGTTTTCCAACGCCGAGAATTCCGGTAGTAAATGATGGAATTGATAGATAAACCCAATCTTTGTGCGCCGCAGACCAGTGCGTGCATCATCGGAAAGCTTAGCACAGGACGCACCATCTAAGAATACGTCACCCGCATCCGGATATTCCAGCAATCCCGCGACATGCAGAAGTGTCGATTTACCCGCCCCCGATGGCCCCACAAGGGCTACCATTTCCCCCTTATGAAGCGCCAGATCCACGCCCTTTAAGACGTCCAACCGTTCTTCCGCTTGGTGATAAGTCCGGTCGACTCCTTGCAGTTCGAGAACGGTGTCACTCATATCGAAGGACTTCGACGGGATCGAGGCGAGCCGCTCGCCATGCTGGATATATCGAGGCCAAGAAAGACAACAACAACGCCATCCCAATCACCAGGACCACCTCGTTCGCGTCCACCTTCGCCGGTAATTGCGATAGAAAGTAGATTTCGGCTTGGAAAAGATCGACACCGGCGAGACTTTGAACGCCTTGGCGAATGCTTTCGATATTCAAGGAAAACGCAATGCCGAGGATACTGCCCGCGACCGTCCCGATTATCCCGACGCTGGCCCCGGTGACGAAAAAGATACGCAATACCATCCCTCGCGTCGCACCGATCGTACGGAGGATCGCTATTCCCTTACCCTTGTCGTTTACCAACATCACCTGGCTTGAGATGATATTGAAGGCGGCGACGAGGATGATGAGAGTCAGAATAAGGAACATGACGTTCCGCTCGACCTTGAGCGCGGTGAAGAAAGTGGAATTAACCTGTCGCCAATCCCGCACCCAAACAGTTGGCCCTGCCATCTCGAATATTTTACTGCGCGCGGTATCGATCTTATCCGCATGTTCCGCAGACACTTCGATATGCGAGACCCCATTCTTCTGCCGAAAGAAGGATTGCGCCGCTGCAAGTGGCATGAAGACAAAGCTGGAATCGTATTCCGACATCCCGACTTCGAAGATGCCTGATATATTGTACGCCTTCATTCTCGGCATTGTGCCGAAGGCGGTCGTCGTGCCGCGCGGTGCAATGAACGTCAATCGATCCCCAAGACGAAGATGAAACCTCTGCGCCATTCGGCTGCCGATCAAGACACCCGACCCGGCGTCGAAACCGTCAAGGCTTCCTTGCTTAATTCCTTCGAATAACAATGGCTTACCGCGTATATCTTCAGCCATCATGCCACGTGCGACTGCACCGCGAGACACCTTATTGGCTGACAGTAATACTTGTCCTTCGACGACAGGTGCAGCGTTTACAATGCTTTTAATCGCCCGGATCTTTTTTGCTAAATCATCGTAGCCCTGCAGTGTCCCGCGCGCGGCTGAAACTTCCAAATGCCCGTTCAACCCAAGAATTCGCCCCAACAACTCGGCGCGAAACCCATTCATCACCGACATAACAATGATCAGCGTAGCGACCCCCAGCATGATGCCGAGTAAGGAGAACCAGGCGACCACTGAGATGAAGCCTTCTTGGCGCTTTGCCCGCAAATAGCGGAAAGCCATCAATCTTTCAAACGCGGAGAACATCCCCTTAACCAGCGATACGGTTCAGGGCGGCATCCAGACTGAGCTCTTCACGCTCGCCGCTCGCACGGTTCTTTAGCTCAACGACGCCTGCTTTTACGCCCCTGGGTCCGACGATCAATTGCCAGGGCAGGCCGATCAAATCCATCTCGGAGAACTTCACTCCGGCGCGCTCGTCCCGGTCGTCATAGAGAACCTCGGTACCCGCAGCGTTCAATTTTGCGAAGATGTCCTCACACGCCGAGTCACAAGCATCGTCACCGACGCGCAAGTTGATCAAGCCAACCTTGAACGGCGCGACTGACTCCGGCCACACAATACCGTCATCATCGTGGCACGCCTCGATCACGCCGCCAACTAACCGTGAGACCCCCACCCCATAAGATCCCATCTGCACTGGAACCTCTTTACCTTCACTGTTGGTCACCACTGCACCGAAGGGGATTGAATATTTATCGCCGAAGAAGAAAATATGGCCGACCTCAATTCCGCGTGCGCTGACGCGTTTGTCCTCCGGTACCTCGGCCTCAAACCGGGCGCTATCGTGCATCTCGTCCGTTGCCGCGTATTGCCCTGTCCACCGGTCTACGAATCCTTGGATTTGCTCTGCGGAGCTGAAGTTGATGTCTTCACCCAGAATGTCGTAGTCGAGCAATTCTTGATGGCAAAACACTTCACTCTCGCCGGTCTCCGCCATAATGATGAATTCATGGCTCATATCGCCACCAATAGGACCAGTCTCTGCTCGCATTGGGATAGCTTTCAATCCCATGCGTGCATATGTCCGTAAATACGCGACAAACATTTTATTATAGGCGACGCGCCCGGCCTCGGCATCTAAGTCAAATGAGTACGCATCCTTCATGTAGAACTCACGACCCCGCATAACACCAAACCGGGGGCGGACTTCGTCCCTGAACTTCCACTGAATATGGTAGAGGTTCAATGGAAGGTCACGATAGCTTCGAACGGAAGCCGCGAATATCTCGGTAATAAGCTCCTCATTGGTCGGCCCATACAGCATGTCGCGATCATGACGATCCTTAATCCGCAGCATTTCCTTTCCGTAGTCCTCGTAGCGCTTCGACTGTCGCCATAGATCGGCGGACTGAATCGTCGGCATCAGGACTTCGTGCGCACCCGCCAAGTTTTGCTCTTCACGGACAATCTGCTCAATTTTTTTCAAGACCCGGAAACCGAGCGGTAGCCACGAATAAATGCCCGCACTCGCTTGCCGGACCATACCGGCCCGCAACATGTAACGGTGAGAGACAATCTGCGCTTCTTGCGGCGTCTCTTTCAGCGTCGGTAGGAAAAATTGCGACAGACGAACGGCGTTGCTTGTATCGGTAGTCATGGATATTTCGGACCTCGTTGGAAGAGCCCCGTAACGTGTGCGTGACGGAAGGCTGCCTCAATCTAGAAAAGACGCAGTCTCTTGTCCATCAATAGCCCTAATAATCGGGCCAACCATACGCTATCTACCGGCGGCGCGGCATTTGCGGGCAAGCTCCGCCATGGCTTTGTCGTTCATGGGCTCGCCATTGAACGTAAAAGCGTTTTTCCCAATGTCGTATTTTACTTTTCCAACACTGGAAGAGGTCTCGCCGAAGCGGGTGGCCGAGGTTCCTTTCAGCGGATTAAAGGCAATGTCGAATTCGACAGTCTTCGGTAGCTTCAACTTAATGCCGCCCGCCACGTCCGCGCCGGCAACACGTCGCCCGCGAACATCAACACCCGGCTTATAATTAACGTCCGCGCTCGCCTGATGTTGTATCAGTCGTTTGCAATCGCGCCCGGAGATTTTTGCTTTTGTATCAGCCGCCTGCGCAAAGCCGCCGACGACAATCATCGCGAGGCCGAGAGTCACTGTGAATTTGATCATCATGGTCCTAAGTTTAACAAAAACCTTTACCGATTTCCAACAACTGCTGATTCGGGGGAATGTTAATGCGGGGACTGGAGCGTTACTTCGAACTATACCAACACGACACGACGCTGAGCCGAGAAGTACTCGCCGGTGTCACAACGTTTCTCACCATGGCTTATATCGTCTTCGTAAACCCGGCCATTTTATCGGATGCCGGTGTGGATCGAGATGCCGCATTTGTCGCGACATGCCTTGCCGCCGCTATCGGCTGCTTGCTGATGGGATTGCTCGCGAACTATCCAATAGCCCTGGCCCCCGGCATGGGACTCAATGCCTTCTTTACATACACAGTTGTCGGTCAATTAGGGCATTCGTGGCAAACCGCCCTCGGCGTGGTCTTTCTTTCCGGACTGATCTTTCTAGTGTTGAGCGTGCTACCCGTTCGCGAATGGATCGTAAACGCCATTCCCAGAGCATTAAAAATGGCGATATCGGCTGGGATCGGCATGTTTCTCGCCATCATTGCCCTACGCAATGCAGGAATTGTCGTCGATAGTCCCGCCACGTTAGTGCAGCTCGGTGATTTGGGCACCCCTTCCGCACTTCTGGCGGCCCTCGGTTTCTTCGCGATGGTCGCAATGGATCGCCTTCGCGTTCCGGGCGCCATCCTGATTTCCATTATCACGGTGACCATTCTTTCAACGTTCATTGGTCTCAACACGTATAGCGGAATCGTCTCCGCACCGCCGAGTTTGTCGCCAACATTCATGCAACTGGATATCGCGGCGGCATTTGAACTCGGTCTGATATCCGTAGTCTTCGCATTTCTGTTCGTCGACTTGTTCGACACCGCAGGCACGTTAATCGGTGTCGCACACCGAGCCGGGCTCCTCGACGAGAACGGGCGGTTGCCGCGTCTACGCTCCGCCTTACTCGCAGACAGTTTGGCAACCGTTGCGGGCGCGGCGCGCGGCACGTCGACAACGACAAGCTATATCGAGAGTGCCGCCGGCATTAGAGCAGGCGGGCGAACCGGTCTCACAGCCGTCGTCGTCGGAGTGTTGTTTCTCGGTTGCCTCTTCTTCGCACCATTGGCGGGGAGCGTCCCGGCATACGCAACAGCACCGGCCCTCCTATTTGTCGCCTGTATGATGGCGCGCGGCCTCTCGGAGATAAACTGGGACGATGTAACTGATTATGTTCCAGCGGTTGTTACCGCCTTGGCGATGCCGCTAACTTTCTCGATCGCGACCGGGATCGGCATTGGTTTTATTACCTATGCCGCAGTCAAAGTACTGAGCGGGCGCTGGAGCGAAGCAACGCCCGCAATTTTAATTCTTGCGGGCGCGTTCGTGTTGAAATTCGCCTTTCTTTAGGCATTTGACAATATTGGTAAATTTGTTCGAATCTTGCTCGAAAAGTGCGTGACATCGAAAAGGAGTTCGCCTAAACTCTGCGACGTTAAATAAAAATATACGCATTAAAAACAGTGCGGCCCGAGTCTGGGGAGGGTGCTTGCAAGTCCTAGGGGGATCTCATTTAAGAAGATCAAAAATCTCAGGTTGCGAGCGAATTCTTTAAATTAAAAAGGTGAGAACTCAGTTCTTACCTCTTTTTTTGCCCTATTCAGCTTGCCAGAACCTGACGGTATCCTAGCTCCAAAGCAAAGAAGCACGCCAAATTTTGGAATGGATAGGACATTGATCCTGGTGGGGCCCAGGCAGATAGCCAAGGCTCATCAAGGGTACACCGGAATTCACAATCTTTATAGAACGATGCCCGGTCGCCCCTCATAATAATTCGCCATTTAGAGCTACACAGCGCGCAATTCGGAAATCGTGTTCTTAGCGTCCACGTTCTCCAAGCTGGTTCGTGCTTCGACGATAACCGGCACATCCGCACTCATCGCTTCTCGCATGACTGCATCCGCTTGATCCGGTGTTTCGATCACCAAGCCTTTGGCACCAAAAGCTTGCGCTAGAACCGCAAAATCGGGATTCACTAGGTCGGTCGCATGCGGGCGCCCAGGATAATGTGTCTCCTGATGGAAGCGGATCGTGCCGTAAGCGTTGTTATTGGAAATCACGATACAAAGATTTTTCACACCACTCGCCATGGCCGTCGCCAGCTCATAGGCCGACATCAAGGCGCCACCGTCACCCACGACCGCGACCACTCGGCGCTCCGGATGGCGGATCGCGGCGGCAACGCCCGCCGGAATACTCATTCCCATTGCCCCACATTCGGAACCGAGAAGGTTCTGTGTCGACTTAAAGGGATACTTGTGATGCAACCAACTCGAAAAGCTACCCGCATCCACCGTGACCACCGCATCATCCGGGACATGCGTTTTCATCGCCTCAATCACGTGACCGAATTCCAATCCATCTTCGGAATTACGTAATGGCGCTTCGGAGAAGTCGGTATACCCCTTATGCGCGCTAGCCAACCAAGCATGCCGCTCCGAAGTTAATTCGGGGGCATTTTGTTCGTTCAACGCTTCCAAAAACGCCCCCGCATTTGAGACGATACCAAGATCGATATCAAAACTTCGGCCGATGGCACCTTCGTCTGGATATACGTGGATCACCCGTTGATCGGACGTCGGAATGCGGTCACCCATAGTCGCCATTCCACTCCCCATTTTGGTGCCAACAGCAATAATGAGATCCGCATTCATCGCCGTTTCCATAACACCTTTAGGGGGGCGAATACCCAGCTCTCCACCATAGTTCGGATGATCGTTGGGGAAGACGTCCTGGTGTACATAAGTCGGTAGGACAGGAATGCCCCACGCTTCACTGGCAGCAAGCAGCGCCCGTCGCCCTTCCGTTGAATCAAGCCGTCCACCAACGATCATAACCGGGCGTTTAGCCTTGGCAATTTGCTCCGCGACATATGCGGTATCGCTGTCATTCGGACGCACGGTGGCAGCCTTCCGACGTGCCACAATTTTCGACTTTGATTCCGCCGCCAGTACATCGGTCGGCAAGGAGACAACAACAGGGCCCGGCGTTCCGCTTTCCGCAATTCGAATGGCACGGGCAACGATTTCGCCAATCCGGTCTGGCACATCGACTTCTTCAACTGATTTCGCCATGTCTGAAAAGGTTTTGCTGTAATTGATTTCCTGAGTAGCGTGTTTACCGATTTTACCGGTGCTGACTTGTCCTAGCATCAGGACCAAGGGAAAAGAGCCTTGTTCCGCGGAATGCGCGGCAATCGAAGCGTTCGTCGCTCCGGGCCCGCGGCTAGCGAAGACGACCCCTGCCCGTCCCGTCAATTTGGCGTCCGCCAACGCCATCCAGGCGGCTCCACCCTCATGACGACAGGTGACGAGGTCCAATACCGGATCGCCATGCAGCTCATCCATCACAGAGAGATAACTCTCACCCGGAACGCAGAACGCACGATCAATATTATGTGCGATAAGGGTATCGAGCAGAACCTTCGCGGCCGTTGGCATATTCGCAATTCCTTATTCTGAGAAATTCTCACTGGGATAGAGATAGGGATTTAGTTGGCCCTAAAATTAATCAATCCGGCGTCTGCGATAAACCAGATCACCGCAAAAATGACCGCGGCTATTCCAGACGTTACCGCCGCCTTCATCCACAGGCGAGGGTTGGCCGGAGCGCTGGTCGCGTGCCCGATTTCGGGGTCTTCGAAGGGTCGATTGCCCCATGGAAGTACGCAAAAGAACACGAGCCACCATGTGATTATGTAGACAAGGGTGCCTGATATCCAGCCCATCGCGTTGGTATCCTTTACGCCTGCTCGAGTTCGATCAAGGTGCCGGAGAAATCTTTTGGGTGCAGGAACAAAACCGGTTTGTCATGCGCTCCAATGCTCGGCTCACCGTCGCCAAGCACGCGCATGCCATCGCCTTCCAGTTTGTCACGGGCCGCATAGATATCTTCGACTTCATAACAAATATGATGCATGCCACCGCCCGGGTTCTTTTCCAGGAATTTGGCTATGGGCGAATCCTCGCCGAGCGGATGGAGTAATTCGATTTTGGTGTTGGGGAGTTCGACGAAGATTGTCCTGACACCATGGCTGGGCAAATCAAGAGGAGCAGATATTGTCGCCCCAAGCGTTCCTTTGTAGCAAGCGGACGCGGCTTCCAAATTCGGTACCACAATCGCTATATGATTTAATCGGCCAATCATCTCGACGCCCTCTCTCAAACTCTAATCAGATGAATTTCAGTATGCGGGTTCTTACCACAGAGCGCGCGAATGCAACGTCGCACTGCTCGCCGCGACATTTCACTCACGAACTCATCATCCCGTCTTTGTTTAGCCCGCATATCTTCGATCGTCGCGATGACCGCATCGACGACTTCACATTCCACTTCGTCGTCATCATCTTCATCGTAGACGCCGTTCACCGTGACGACCGGATCGCGAATCAAATCGCCATGCTCATCTATGACGACCGTTGCAACGGCGGTGCCGTGATGGGTCATTCGACGGCGCGCCTTAATCGCCTGGCTATCCATGGGGACGAGACGATTGCCGTCCATGGCCAGGCGGTCGGAGAACACCTCGTCGATAATCTCGGCTCGACCGGGCGCTAACCGCACCATGGAGCCGTTTTGCGTGACGATAGGCTGTGGCACCTGGCAATCACGTGCAAGCTTCGCATGGGCGATCATATGCCGGGCCTCGCCATGCACCGGTACAGCAATCTGCGGCCGAATCCAATTGTACATCTGAACAAGTTCATCGCGCGCCGGATGCCCAGAGACATGGATAGCAGCATCCGATGCCGTGATTACCTCTATCCCTTTAGATATCAAACGATTGTGCAAACGACCGATGGCCATTTCATTCCCGGGAATGACGCGGCTCGAAAAGATAACGGTATCTCCCGTCTCCAAGGCGACATCCCGATGCTCACCACCCGCAATACGCGGCAATGCGGCTCTGGGCTCTCCCTGACTGCCTGTGCAGATCAT
>JABJCS010000619.1 GCA_018665505.1 Alphaproteobacteria bacterium | reverse complement strand
GAAACCGCATCTATATCCACGCGACCCCATTTACGATCACCGTAATAGATCGGATCGAACGACCAGCCGGAGACCGGCTCCGATGGATCGTCCAACGCGCGGTCCCTCTCCTTGAGGCGTTCAACAATGGCGTTGAGGAATTTCATGCCGTCCCAGACTTTGCCGTCCGGATCCATGCGCTCGAAATTCCCGCAATAGACACCCCGCCACGCAATGCCTTCGCGCGCGTGGGAATGACCCTCGACAAACCCCGGCATCAACACCTTGTCGGCGAAGCGATCGTCTAATTCATAGTCGCCCCAGCCCGCCAGTTCCTCCAACGTGCCCGCGCCCAGGATGCGCCCCTCCCGCACGGCGACATGAGTCGCCTCCGGATTGGCCGGGTTCATGGTCAATATGCGCCGCGCCGAATAGATCGTCGTCATCTTGGCCACCCTCCTCCAATCACCCCCGTTAATGCACGGAAGGCGGAATGATATGCTGTGCCGGATCGAGCTCGATGATCATGCGTTTCACAAGCCGATGCTGTTCGTTCGCAAAACCGTCACGCGCATGTAGGACGACCGCATTATCCCACATCACGAGATCGCCCGGTGCCCATTCGTGCTCGTAGACATTCGACGGTTGGATGACGTGATCCATCAATGCAGCCAACACATCGTCCGCTTCGTCTTGTGGCATGCCGTCAATCCCGGTCACCGTGCCAGGGTCGATGAACAAGGCGCGGCGCCCAGTCGCGGGGCTGACATTGACCAACGGATGTTTGACGTCGGGTGTCTCACGCAACCGAGTCTCCCAATCGTGATTGTCGTCGGCCTTTCGCGCCTGAGCCGAGCGCGCGCGGTAGCTGAAAGTCGCGACGCCACCATCGACGATACTCTTCAAATCCACGGGCAACGTATCGTAAGCGTCGTAGAGGCTTGCCCATCGGGTAGCACCACCTTCCGACGGCAATTCCACGCCGTAGAGAAAACAGCCCGTCACCGGCTCTGCGTAATAGGATTGATCCGTGTGCCAGGTCAGCGGCTTATTCGCGAGGCCGCCGAGCATCTCGCCGTCTTGATCGCGCATGTTCGACAGGATGATGACTTCGGGCACGGTCGAAAGCCAATGGGTTTCCGCGTAAATACTCGGCTCTCCCATGGATTTCCCGAAGGCCAACAAATCTTCCTCAGACAAAGCCTGACGGCGAAAGACGAGTACGCCATGATCACGGTAAGCCGTGCGGATCGCCGCGACATCGGTGTCGCTCTGGGCCTCCCACAATGCATGGTCCCGCACTTCGCACGCGAAACTGCCGCCTGCCGATACCAATTCCATCGCCATTCTCCCGTCGCTGCATCTCCTAGCTAGTCTAGGACCATAGCCTGGTAAACCAAGGGGCGAAGGTCACTGCGGATGGTGTAAGTACGCGACGGCATAAATTGGGTGAAAAAGATCGCAATGAGGTCAGCGACAGGGTCGATCCAGAAATAGGTGCTGGCCGCTCCCGACCAACCGAATATTCCGTGATTGCCATGCCCAACCTGGGCGGCATCGACGACGACGGAAAAGCCCAGACCAAACCCGATGCCCGTCCAATCCAGACCACCGAAGTCAACAGCTCCCATGTTCCCCATATCACCGTCGAGATGATTGCGGATCATGAGCTCTACCGTCTCCGGCTTTAGGATATGCGCGCCGTCGAGATCGCCCTTGTTGCGCAGCATCAAACAAAACCGGAGATAATCATCCATCGTCGACAGCAACCCGCCATTACCGGATTTGTAATCTGGCACTGCCAGGAAGCGGCTATCGCCCGGTCGGTCTATCGGCCGAATGGGTGCCTCCCCGTCGCGGGTATAGTTTGTGGCAAAGCGCGGAATTTTTTCAGTCGGGAGATGAAACCCGGTGTCGACCATGCCGAGCGGGTTGAACATTTCCTCCTGCAAGAACGTATCGAAGGTTCGGCCGTCGATAACTTCGACCAAATGCCCAACCACATCGGTCGCCATGCTGTATTCCCACCCCGTACCCGGATGGAACAACAACGGTAGTTCGGCGAGCCTTCCGATCACATCGCCGAGCGTCCCTTCGCTCCGCGACCCGTTGACACCGTTATCAATATAAATGTCTCGCAACGGGTGTTCCGAGAACGCGGGCAGGATTAGACCGGAGGTATGGCTCAAGAGTTGGCGGATCGTGATCGCCCCCGCCGCCGGTTCGGGATCGCCGCCCACACGATACACAGTCATATCGGCGAAAGCCGGAATGAACCGGGAGAGGGGATCTTCAAGATCGAATTCACCGCGCTCCCATAGCATCATCAGGGCGACGCTCGCTACCGGTTTAGTCATTGAATAGATACGGAAAATAGTCTCCCGGTTCACGGGAGCGGGGTTCTCCAAATCCTGTACGCCCTGGAAACTCGTGAAGCGTTCCTCGCCGCCGCTCCATAGGATCATCGAGCATCCGGCAATCTTGCCGCTCGATATGTATTCGCCAAAATGCCGTTCGATTCGGCCCAAGCCATCTTCGCTAAATTGTGCTGTCGTCATGCAAGAAACCCCAAGCGCGTATAATCAATTGTATTTTATCCTTTGGGCTGAGGCCCTGTCGAACCTACACTTTCTATAAGCGCAACGGACGGTGGAGAGTTTCATCATGAATGACACATTCGATTTCTCAAACCGACACAAGGACCTGATGGCCCGCGACGAGGAATACGTCCTCGGGTGGAGGTTCGAACCGCGGATCATTTTCGAGCGCGGCGAAGGCGTGCGCCTGCACGATGTGGACGGAAACGCCTATTACGATCTCAGCTCCGGCATGATGAGTCTGACCTTGGGTCACTCTCACCCGGAACTCACCGAGACAATCCGCGATATGGCGGACCGCTTCATCCATCAATCATCCTGGTACACCAATCCCTGGGCGATTGAATTCGCTGAACTCTTAGCGACGACCCTGCCAGGTGACCTCAAGATGACGAATTTCGCGGTTACCGGGTCGGAGGCCAACGAGATCGCCATGCGTATGGCCTTAGGCGCGACTGGCGGATTCGATGTCGTCTCGATGGTGCGCGGATTACACGGTGGCTCACTGGCGGCGGAATCGATGACATCGGTTGGCGGGGCTAGACGACGCGGTCTTGGACCACTGTCGATGCCGGCGCGCTCGAACTGCATTATCCCAGCCTTCTATTACCGCGCACCCGTCGACGACGCGGATGAGTGGGACGATATCAGCCTCCGCATGACGGAGGAGTTGATCGAATACACGACTTCACAAGAAGTCGCGGCACTGATGCTGGAGCCGATCGCGGTGCCGGGCGGCATGATCGTGCCATCGGAGAGATGGTTGAAAGGCATTCGCAAGATCGCCGATCAATGGGGCGCTCTGTTGATATTCGATGAATGCCAGCTGGCCCCCGCACGCCTTGGCACGTTCTGGGGATTCGAGCCTTACGGCGTGGTCCCGGATATCGTCACCTTCGGCAAGGGCTTGTCAGCCGGGTTCGCGTTCTGCGGTGCGGTCACCACACCGGAAATCGCCGAGAAGACACGCGGCACCATGGGGCTGCCGTGGGCCGGCACTTACCCGCAAGACCCGCTGCCCGCCGCCGTGGCATTGAAGCAGTTGCAGGTCGTGTTGCGGGACAATCTGGCGGACCACGCCGCCAAAGCCGGGGCCTATCTGGAGAAACGCCTGTCGGTGTTGACCGATAAGTACGAATGCATCGGCGACATTCGAGGACGTGGTCTCTATCGCATGTTGGATATCGTCACGGACCGGAAGTCGAAAACACCGGACGCAGAAATGGGTGAGGCAATCCGCTATCACGCGCTCGCCGAAGGCCTCGTGATGATCGTGGTGAAGAATTACGCCCGCATCTGCCCGCCGACGGTGGTCACGGAACCGGAGCTCGACGATATCGTTGGTCGTCTGGACGCCGCCGTCGCGCGGGCCGTCCGGGGCGATCCGGTACCGACGAATATTTCGGCATCTAGTTCATTGGCAACAAACGATGCGGTGAAGAAACGTTAGACGGTTTGAGAACGAGAGCATGAAATCCACCGATCTGCCACCGCGCCACACGTTCTCTGGCATTCTTGTGCTGATGCTTTCGCTCGGACTTTCCGCTTGCGTCGGATTACCGAAAATCGCCGATACGACAACGCCGTGGACTGACCTCTCGATCACGCGAGAATTCTCGGTCGAGATCGATGTGCCTGCAGACAAATTCACCGTCACGAATCTTTCAATCTACTTTTCCCGTCATTTCTGGCCGGGCGAGTCCACCGCCAATAGCGACTCTGTGACAGGCACCGGAAACACAGGCTCTGCTTCCTTTGCGCCACCCTGGGCCAATACTTTTCCGACTAGCCACACCGTATTCTACCGATGGGTCGCGACTCTGCTGGGCACCAGCCCCGGCGCCACACCCTTCACCATCAAGACGCCCCTGACGCGATTTGTCGTCGGCTGCACCCAGGCCGACACCGACGCCCAACTTACGGCCGCCATGGCTGCCAACAGCGTCAACTTCGCGACAACGACGCCGCATCTCCGCGCCATCAGAAATCAGTTGGGTTATGGGGGAGAACCGCATCAACGATCCGTTGTCACTGGCAACGGATATACGCTCTCGCGCAGAATCCTTGAAGTTCTCGCCGATACGATCGTGCCGGGCGGTACCGGAGGTCTGGCAGACCCACCAGTCCTCGCCGAACCGACCCTACTGTTCTACGCACCGCGCTTACGTGCGCCCGGTGAGGCGGTCGGCGACTATGTCGCTGACATGGCCGACCCGAACTCGAACAACGCGCCCTACACCTTCATCGGAGTAGCTTACGCAACGCAGTACGACGCGGCCAATCGTCCGCTCCTCGGCTGCGTTCCCTCCGACGCTTGGTTCGTTCACGAAGCGGGCTACCACTTCCGCGACGGGACGATGGGCTTCGCCAACTTTGCGGACAACCAAACTGGCACGCAGAACATCAATCTGCCGCCGCCGACTTGGCCGCTCCGCGCGACGCTCTGGCATCCTCGGCTTTGGGATCTCCATGTCTGGTTCGATCCGGCTGGCGGCCCACCAATCCTGTCGATATTCGAGCCGAATACCGAGACGACACCGGACGACCCGACCGATCCTCCGAACTTTCGCGCCGGTGTCGCGCGGGGCCTCTTCTTGCCAAATGGGCCGCCCGGCTTCCCGCTCCGAACGTTCTTCCGTCCGACGACCTCTGAGTAGACGTATGACAGCAATTATTTTCGATTGCGACGGCGTGTTGGTGGACAGCGAAGTCCTAGCGCTGGAGATCGAGCTCACTAGCCTCAAGGAAATCGGGCTGGAGTTCGATGTGGAAGCCTATCAAAAACGCCATCTGGGCACGACCTCGATGGAGTTCTTTCGCGAGATCGGCAATGACTACCGGGCAAAGTTCGGGGAGCCACTCCCAGAAGGGTTCCGCGAACGTGTCGGCGCGCGATACCGGGAAGCCTTCTCCACACGGCTTGAAGTCATCCCCGGCGTTCACGCGGCCCTCCAGGCCGTCTCTGCGCCGATAGCCGTTGCATCGGGGTCATCCCCCGCCGGGTTGCAACAAAAGCTTTCACACACTGACTTGATCCAATTCTTCGGAGAACATGTCTACTCATCCCATCAGGTCGAGCACGGTAAACCAGCGCCCGATCTATTTCTTTTCGCGGCGGACGCGCTCGGTGTTGATCCCGCAATCTGCGTCGTCATCGAGGACAGCGCCAAGGGCGTGCAAGCCGCCGTTGCGGCGGGGATGCGGGCCATCGGATTTACCGGCGGCGGCCATTGCTTGGCCGGCCATGGTGAAGGGTTGCTGGCGGAAGGTGCCGAATGCATCGTGTCCCACATGGAAAACCTCGGCGCTGCCCTTTGACATTTCGTCCAAAATACCCACATTCCGCATTCAACAATTAATTCGGAGCAGGTCATGAAATTCGGGATTCTCGGCGCGGGTGCCGTCGGCGGTTACTTTGGGGCACGGCTCGCGGAAGCGGACGAGGACGTCGCCTTTATCGCGCGCGGCGCGCATCTGGCGACGATCCGCGAAAAAGGACTGCGGATCGAGAGCGAGAACGGCGACGCTTGTATCCAAAATGCCCAGGCAACGGACGACCCATCGGAAGTCGGCCCGGTCGATTTCATCCTGTTCGCGGTCAAGCTCTTTCAGACGGAGGAATCGGCGGAATTCGCTGGACCGATGGTCGGCCCCAACACCACATTTGTCGCGCTACAGAATGGAGTCGAATGCGCCGAAACTCTCGCGCGCATCCACGGCAAGGAGAAAGTGCTGAACGGCACCAGCTATATCTCCGCCGTAATCGCCGAGCCGGGATTGATCCGCCAGACGGGCAAGTTCGCATCGTTTTCCTTCGGCGAAGCGGACGGCTCGATGTCGGAACGCGGACAGCGCCTCAAGGAAGCCTGCGACCGCGCCGGACTGAATCCGAACTTCTCCGACAAAATCGATATTGCCGTGTGGATGAAGTTCGTCCGAATTTGCACCATGGCGGGGATCACGTCGACAACACGAAAGCCGATCGGCGAATTGCGCGGGGATCCTGATATCCGCCGGGTGATTGAAGCCTCGATCTACGAAGCTGTCGCCGTCGCGCGCGCCAAAGGCGTTCCCTTGCCGGACCATGCCATTGCTCAGGAGTTGAAAGGCATCGACGACTTCCCGGCTCCGATGGTTGCCTCCATGGTCCACGACCTGAACGGCGGCAAGCGAATGGAACTCGATTGGATATCGGGCGCCGTCTGCCGCTTCGGTCGTGAGGTCGGCGTTCCGACGCCGACCCATGATGCATTCTACGCGGTACTCAAACCCTACAAAGACGGGGCCTGATCCGGTTCCCTTTTTAATTCTTGCATCCGGGTTCACCCCTTGGGACCATGGAATACTTGAATTAATAGAAGCATCGTCCGAAACGATGCAGCCAAGGAGAGAAGCGAAACATAACAGGGGGAGTACCATGACAGGAAAAGCGCCTTCCGGACCACGTTGCGCAGCGATTGCCGGGCCCTATCTCAGCGGCAAGACATCGCTTCTCGAAGCCCTACTCTACACCTGCGAGGCGATACCACGCCTCGGTACCATCAAGGACGGAAATACCGTCGGCGATTCCTCCGACGACGCTCGCGCCCGTCAAATGTCCACCGAACTCAACATCGCGTCCGCCACTTTCCTCGACGAGGAATGGACATTCGTCGACTGCCCAGGTTCGGTCGAGTTCATCCAAGAATCCCGCGCTGCCTTGATGGCCGCCGACGTCGCTATCGTCGTCTGCGAGCCGGAAACCAGCAAGGCGCTGATGCTGGCACCGGTCATGCAATTCCTCGATGCTCATGACATCCCCCGCATGCTGTTCATCAACAAAGTGGACCATTCCTCCGAGACCGTGCGCGACCTTTTGGCCGCCCTACAGGATGTCTCCTCAAAACCCTTAGTCCTGCGCCAAGTACCGATCCGCGACGGCGATGCGGTCACTGGATATGTCGATTTGGTCTCCGAACGCGCTTACGAGTACGAGCCCGGCACCGCTTCGAAACTGATCGAAGTACCGGAATCCGTCTCGGATCGAAATGAGGAAGCGCGCCAGGAAATGCTCGAGTCCCTCGCCGATTTCGATGACGACTTGTTGGAGCAACTGCTTGAAGACAACGTGCCACCAAGTGAAAAAGTGTACGCCTTGCTCGGTGCCGACTTACAGAACGACCTGATCACGCCGGTCTTTCTTGGGGCGGCCGAACGCGACCACGGGGTTTTAAGATTGATGAAGGCGCTCCGCCATGAAGCGCCCGAAGTCATACAGACCTTGGAACGCCACGGCGGCGCCGACGGCGATACAGTCGTCCAAGTGTTCAAGACCTACCACATGCTACATGCGGGAAAGATGTCCGTTGG
>JABJCS010000618.1 GCA_018665505.1 Alphaproteobacteria bacterium | reverse complement strand
GCTCGGGTGGCTGGCGATGGGATATGGCAGCAATTGCATCACCGAAAGCGCGGTCACCGATTTACCTGACCCGGACTCACCAACCAACGCCACTGTCTCGCCCCGTCGAATGTCGAGTGTGAACTGCCGCACCGCGTGGACTGGTCCGCCTGGCACGTCGAAATCGACCGAGAGGTCGCGGATCGAAAGAAGAGGTTGATCAGTCATCGTTGTACCTTACGCGGATCAAACGCGTCGCGCACCGCCTCTCCGATGAAAACCAGAAGCGACAGCATGAACGCAATGACAAAAAAGGCGGTAATCCCAAGCCAGGGCGCTTGCAGATTATCCTTGCCCTGCTTCAGTAACTCGCCAAGGGAAGGCGATCCCGGCGGCAGACCGAAGCCAAGAAAATCAAGGGACGTCAACGTCACTACCGAGCCCGACGTTATGAACGGCAGAAACGTCAAGGTCGCGACCATGGCGTTCGGCAAGACATGGCGATACATGATGACACTATTGGTGACACCGAGCGCGCGCGCCGCTTTTACATATTCGAAGTTCCGTGCGCGCAGGAATTCGGCGCGCACGACGCTGACCAAGGATGTCCAGCTGAACAGCAGCATGAGTCCCAGCAGCCACCAAAAATTCGGCTGCACCACGCTCGCCAGAATGATCAGCATGAACAGCACCGGCATGCCGTTCCAAATCTCGATCATGCGTTGGCCGACCAAATCCGTCAGCCCACCAAAGTATCCCTGGACCGCACCGACCGCGACGCCGACGATTGAGCTCAGCACCGTTAGCACCAGACCGAACAGTACTGAAATACGGAACCCGTAAATCATCCGTGCCAACACGTCGCGGGCTTGGTCGTCGGTGCCGAGCCAGTTCTGCCCGGTCGGCTCGAAGGGTGCCGGGCCCGGCAAGTTAGTGACGTGGGTGTCGAAGCTGTATGGGATGGGCGCGTGGATCATCCATCCTTGTTTCTCGATGAGTTCAACCAGATACGGATCCCCATAATCCGCCTCCGTCTCAAAATCACCGCCGAACGCAGTTTCCGGGTACACATTCGTGATCGGGCTGTAGAAGCTGCCGTCGAAATAAATCACCAGCGGTTTGTCGTTGGCAATCAACTCGGCGAAAAGCGTCAGGATGAAGACCGTCAAGAATATCCAAAACGACCAATAGCCGCGTTTATTGGCTTTGAAGTTTTCAATCCGTCGCCGATTGAGCGGCGTGATCGCGAAGCCGAGGAAACTGTGCTGTGGCGCCGACACGGTCAGACCTCACGACTTTCGAAATCGATGCGCGGGTCGATTAGTGTATAGGTCACATCGCTGATGATGTGCAGGATCAGGCCCAGCAAGGTGAACATATAAAGCGTGCCGAACATGATTGGGTAGTCGCGGTCTATCACTGCCTCGAAGCCCAAGAGGCCGAGCCCATCGAGGGAGAAGATCACCTCGATCAACAGCGAGCCGGTGAACAACATACCGATGAAGGCGGCGGGGAATCCGGCGATCACGATGAGCATGCCATTGCGGAAGACATGGCCGTACAGCACGCGGCGCTCCGATAGTCCCTTAGCACGCGCGGTGGTGACGTATTGCATGTTGATCTGGTCGAGGAATGAGTTCTTCGTCAGCATGGTCAATCCGGCGAAGCCGCCGATCACCATCGCCAAGATCGGCAGCGCCATGTGCCAGAAATAATCGATGATCTGCATTGGCCAGGAAAGGTCAGCCCAGTTCTCCGATGTGAGCCCGCGCAAGGGGAACCAATCTAGATAGCGCCCGCCCGCGAAGACGACAATTAATAGAATGGCGAACAAGAAGCCAGGGATGGCATTGCCGACGATCACCACACCGCTGGTCCAGATATCGAAGCGCGAGCCGTCGCGCACCGCCTTCCAAACGCCGAGCGGAATTGAAATCAGATAGACCAGCAACGTGCTCCAAACGCCAAGTGAAATAGAGACCGGCATTTTATCGAGAATGAGATCGATCACCGGCTCGCTGCGGAAAAAGCTGCTGCCAAAATCGAACCGCACATAATTGCCGAGCATCAGCAGGAAACGCTCATGAGCCGGCTTATCGAAGCCGAATTGCTTTTCTAGTTTTGCGATGAATTGAGGGTCCAATCCTTGGGCGCCGCGATACTTGCTGTTGGCGTCTTCGGCGGAGGTGGCGGCCGCGCTGCGCCGCCCGCTGTTCGAAACTTCCGAGCCAACGTTCCCGGAAATGCGTCCAGCGGCTTCCACACCCTCGCCCTGAATTTCCGCGATCAGCCGTTCGACCGGCCCGCCGGGCGCGATTTGCACCACGGCGAAGTTCACCACCATGATGCCGAGCAATGTCGGGATGACGAGCAACAATCGGCGAAGAATATAAGCGAGCATGATGCGGAGCGGACCTGGTGAGGTTACTTCGAGGAGTTTTTGCGCAGAGCCAACGCGGCTTCTTTTTTGGGGTCAATCCACCAGGCACTGGTGACGACTCCCTGCACCGGTATCTTCTTCGGAACGCCGAACTTATCCCAGCGCGCGATGCGATCATAGGCGATGTGCCAATGGGGCACGACGATATGACTCCACTGCAGGGCCCGGTCGAGGGCGCGGGTGCGGGCGACCAGGCTCTTGCGTGTCGGAGCCGAAATGAGTAGCTCGACCAGCTCGTCGATGGCCGGGTTCTTGATGCCCGAAAGATTGCGGCTGCGCGGCCGGGTGGCCGACTCGGTCGTCCAATAATCGCGCTGTTCGTTGCCCGGCGAGAGCGATTGCCCCCAACTGCCGACCACGACATCGTAATCGAACTCGGTCAAACGCTGCCGGTATTGCGCCGTATCCACGGTCCGCACCGTGACGTCGATGCCGAGCCTCGCGAGGTTCTTGTTGAACGGGAGGACGATGCGCTCGAACAGCGGGCTGACCAAAAGAATTTCAAATGTGAAAGGCTGCCCGGTTTTTGCGTGTACCAGTTTTCGAGTTTTCTTGTCGATCTTCCAACCGGCCTCTTTCAGCAACTTTGAGGCCTTCCGCAAATTGCTCCGGATACTGCCGAGACCATCGGTGGTGGGCGGCACGTAACTGGTCGTCATTACTTCCGGTGGCAGTTTGTCTTTCAGTCGCTCCAGGATGGCTTTCTCTTCGCCTTCGGGCTGTCCAATCGCGGCCAGTTCTGAATTATCGAAAAAACTGCGAGTCCGTTTATACATGCCGTGAAAGAGCGCCCTGTTGGACCATTCGAAATCGAGCCCTTGAGCGATGGCCTGGCGAACTTTCGGGTCCTGGAACAGCGGCTTCCGCAGGTTGAAGACGAAGCCCTGCATGCCGGCGGTCCGGCTATGGTTGAAATCTTGTTTGACGATCAATCCGTCGCGCACGGCGGGCGTGTCATAGGCGGTGGCCCAGTTTTTGGCGGAATTCTCCGACCGGACGTCGATATTCCCGGCCTTGAAGGCTTCCAAGGCAACGGTGGTGTCGCGGTAATATTCGAAGCGCATTTTATCGTAATTGCCGGTGCCCTTTTTGACCCCGAGGTTTTGTGCCCAATAATCCTTCACCCGTTCCAGCACCACATTGCGGTTCGGCTCGAATGACGCGATGCGATAAGCGCCGCTGCCGAGCGGTGGCTCCAAGGTGGTGGACTCGAAATCGCGTCCGGACCAGTAATGCTTGGGCAGGACTACTAGCTGGCCCAAGATGAGGGGCAGCTCGCGATTCTCGCCCTCCTTGAAGGTAAACTTGACCGTGCGCTCTCCGGTTTTCTCGACCTTGCCGACGCTACCGTAATAGAACCGGTAAAAGGGCCGGCCTTTTTCGACCAAAGTGTTAAAGGTCCAGATCACGTCCTCGACGGTGATTGGTTTGCCGTCATGCCACTTCGCCTCCGGGCGCAGTGTGAACGCCACCCAAGTGCGGTCGGACGAGGTTTCGACACTTTCGGCGATCAGCCCGTATTGCGAGAACGGCTCGTCCGCCGAGCTTTCCATCAAGCTGTCGTAAATTGAGAAACTGCCTGCCGCCGCCCGTCCCTTTATGACAAACGGATTGAATGTGTCATACCCGCCGATGGCGCCGCGCGTGGTCTCGCCGCCCTTGGGCGCGTTCGGATTCACGTAGTCGAAATGGGAGAACCCTGGCGCGTATTTCAAATCCCCATGCATGGCCAGGCCGTGCCCGCGATACGTCTCCGCGGCGATCGAAATCTGTGTGGCGGCCAGGAGACCGAAGAGGGTAAGAGTGGTTTTTAAGAACTGCATATTCATACATTCGCTTCCGAGGCTGCGGATTGCTAGTCTGTTGGCGTTAACATCGGGTAGGAGACCGCTCGGCTCAAGAGGTCATACGCCGCTCACGTTGTTTTGACGGCGGCGGCAAGCCTGCCTAGACTCGCAGCCTGAAGGGCACGGTGAAGAGATGGCGTCGTCGGCAACGACTTGGATCGCACATTACGTCTACGCGGCGGCGGACGGAGAAATGCGCAGCACGATGAAATCCATCGTCGCCTCGAGCTATGAGCGAGCCATGGAAGAGGCGTCACAAAAAGCGCCTGCGGAAGAATTCGTCGTCTCTGTGCATGCGGAGAGCGAGGACCAATTCCTTGGCTCGGTACGACATCAAGCCGCTAATATGTCCGAGCAAACTATCGATCCCAGGATCGTGGAATTGCTCTATGACGACGGCGGGGCGGGGGAAGAATGAGCGATTTACTACGGGAGCCCGCAGCGGGTCCCACTCTTTGGCAAGGCGACCAGTTCGCACGCGATCTTAGTTGGATCCATGAACTGTCGAGGGCAGATATTTCCGAACTTGAGGACGGTCTGGCGACGGCTCGGCGCTCCGGTGTGGAGCCGATCGGATTCACGCGCGCGAGTTTTCCGCTGCATGCGTTTGGGATGAAAATCGAGCAAATCCTAAATGAAGTTCAAAATGGCCGTGGGTTCGCGATATTTCGCGGATTGCCGGTTGAACGCTATGAGC
>JABJCS010000074.1 GCA_018665505.1 Alphaproteobacteria bacterium | reverse complement strand
TGGCCGCCGATATCGCCGCCGACCTATCCGCGAACGGCTCGTTCGTGACAGCGGATGATTTAGCCCAGTTCAAGACCCGGACGGGCGACTCGGTGAAAGGCCGCTACCGGAGCTATGACGTTTCCTCGAACCCACCGCCGGGCAGTGGGGTCACTTTGATCCAGATGCTGCAAATACTCGAACATTTTGATTTGGCGGCGGAAGGCCACGGCTCGGCAGGCCACATCGATCTGGTCGCCCGCGCTATGGCGGCGGCGCATACGGATCGCAATGAACACCTCGCCGATCCCGACTTCGCCGACGTGCCGGTCGATATGCTGGCATCGCAAGAGCGCGCGGCGGAATGGGCAGAGAAAATCAAGGCGGGCGAATTCCTCGGTGACGGCAAGGAAGAACCTCCGTCCTGCACCACCCATATCTCGATCTACGACGAACTTGGAAACGCGGTCTCCTGCACCCACACGCTCGGCACCGGCTCGGGCGTGATCACGCCGGGGATGGGTTTCGTCTACAACAACTCGATGAAGCTATTCGACCCCTATCCCGGCAGCAGCAATTCAATTAAAGTCGGGAAAGCACGCACGACCGGCATGGTGCCGACGATGCTGCTCCGCGACGGCAAGCCCGCCATCGTCGTCGGCGCGCCGGGCGGCAGCGTCATCATCAGCGCTGTCCTGCAATCGATCCTCAACATCGTTGATTTCGGCATGTCGCCGGTCGAGGCAGTGACCGTGCCCCGCATCCATTGTGAGGGCGGGGCCATTCACGCAGAAGCGCGGGTGCAAGGGTCAGTCTGCCGACAATTAACGGATATGGGGCACGAGGTGAAACAAAGCGCGGTTAGCTTCGACCCGGTCATGTCGCGCGCTCATGTCGTCCAAATCGCTCCCGACGGAACCTGGCGCGGAGGGGCCGACCCCCGCGGCGGCGGCGGCATGGCGGTCGTGGACTAACTGGTTGATTAGGTATCCAGATACAAAACTACTCAGCCTCCACTTTTCCGGGGCGCAAAGCGAACCCGGAATAACGATCCGGTAATGCAGGCTCGCTCTAACCTCTACTCCGCCGCTTCACCTTTCTTCGCTTGATAGCGTTCTATCTCGCTTTGCACCGCTTGCGCCGCCTGACCCTGGAACTTCTCTTTGTTGTCGCGGCTGTAATTATAACTGTGGGTGCGGTCGAGGTTTGATTTCTGGAAGTGCGGCATCACGTAGCGTGCGATCAGCTCATAGTTCCGCTTGGTCGCTTCCCAGTCGGCCCAGTTATGAGCGAGCTGCATGAGGCTGCCGAACCCGCCGGAACCTTCGAGCAAGGTTTCGATATACTCGATGGCGTCGTCCGGGGTGCCGATCACGGCGATCCGGTTTTCCGTCAGATATTCATAGGCGTTGTCGATCTCGTGCGGGACGATCGGGAAGGTCGAGATATCCTTGAAATAGGTGGCGAACTCCTCGATGCCGTACTCCACGTTCTTGCGCGCTTCCTCCCGCGTCTCGGCAATGTGCATTAAGGTGACGAGGCGCCAATTCTCGCGGCTGACGGTCTTGCCGTTCTCCGCCGCCGCTTCCTCGCACATGCGCCAGTTATTGGCATGATGTTGCAATGCTTCATCATTCGTGCCGCCGATTGAGAGCATGCCGAGACCATGCTTGCCCGCCGCGAGCGCACCCGACGGCGAGCGCGCGCAGGCAACCGCCATCTCGGTGCGGGGTGTCGTGAAAGGTGGGATTTGCAGGTGCGCATCCTTCGCCTCGAACCAGTCTGACTTCATGGAGACGGTTTCGCCGTCCATCAGTTTCACGATCACGTCGAGGGATTCGTTCATCATGCGGCGCTGGGCTTCCGGATCAATTCCCATGCGATAAGCATCGCCGACCAGTGCACCGGGACCGACGCCGAGCATGAAGCGCCCGCGCGTCATATGGTCGAGCTGCGTCGCCCGGCCTGCCACCATAAAAGGATGGTGATACGGCAAGGAAACCACGCCGGTGCCGAGCTTGATGTTCTTGGTCCGCTCCGCCGCTGCCGCGATAAACACTTCCGGGCAGGCGATAATCTCGAATCCGCCGGAATGATGCTCGCCTATCCAGGCCTCGGCATATCCTAACTCATCGAGATATTCGAGCAGCCACATATCGCGCTGCATCGCCTGCGTCGGGTTTTCCTTCAGATCGTGAAACGGAGCGAGGAAGATACCGTATTTCATGGTGTCGTTTGGCATCAGGGAAAGCGCGGAGCTGGTCATGGGATATATGTCCAAATGTCAGGGTTATTCGGCTGCGGGCGAGGGTAGCCCGTCAGGCGGCCAGTGGTCCACGCCTTCCTCCAACGGGATGCGTAGGCTTTGGAACATCTCAGAGAACAGCCGCCAGTTCGAGATCGCGAGGACCAATTCAATGCGTTCGGCCTCGCTCGAGAGGTGTTCGCAGCACGCGGCCCAAGTCGCATCGGAGATGCGCCCGTCATCAAGGGTCTCATCCGTCGCCGCCAGTACGGCTTTGTCGGCGGCGCTCAAGCAATCAGCGTTCTGCCAATCGCGCACCGCGACCACCGATTCGCCGTCGATCTTCAAGCGTTCGGCGACGCGCCAATGCTGGGTCCATTCGTAGACCGAGCCGGTACGCCACGCGAGGCGCATGATGATCAACTCACGGAGCCGTTCGTCGAGTTTGTTCCCTTTGTACAATAGCGTCGCCAGTAAATTGCTGACGGCGGCCGCCAATTCCGGATGATGAGACATCACCCGGAAGACATTGAGATGCGCCATTGAGGACGGCACGCCGTGCTCTTTGCCGATGCGTTCTGCCTCTTCCACGGAGAGGAAGGGGATACGGGACGGATTCGAATCGTCGGTCATGGTTTCAGGTCCATATTGTTCTCCAATGGCGCCACACAGAATGAAGTGGCGGAACTGACAGCCAAGAAAAGGGGTGCGAGAGATGAAGATACCGACATTACCCTTCACGTTGACCGACTGGGACACCGTGCCGGAGGAACGCTACGAGGGCGATACCGGTTATGCGCTTTGGCGCACCTTGAACATCGAGGACGTGCGCGTTCGGCGGGTCGAATACTCAGCCGATTATCTAGCGGACCATTGGTGTGACCGTGGGCATATTCTGTTCGTTTATGAAGGCGAGATGGATTCGGAACTCAAAGATGGTCGCGTTTTTACGCTAAAACCCGGCATGAGCTACCAGGTCTCCGACAACGGCGATTCGCCGCACCGCTCCCGCACCAAAGGGGGCGCCAAGCTGTTTATCGTGGATTAGGGCTTTCCCAAAACCGTCATTCCGGAGCATGCAAAGCATGAACCCGGATTTTTGGCCTGAGTTCAGCATGTGATGGACCTATCGCTTGAGAACGCTCAGGCGGTAATTCCGAGTGCGCTCCGCGCCCCGGAATGACGGTTTAGGAATATGTGACCTCATCCTTCGATAAGCTCTGGATGAGGTTTTTATATCGACTAGGAGCCCTCGATCTCCTCGCGCAGCACTTCCAGCTCCAGCCACTCTTCTTCAGCGGCGTCGAGTTCGGATTGTCGGGCGGTGAGATCTGCGGTGGCCTTCTCGAATTTCTTTGGGTCACGGGCGTAGAGTCCGGTATCGGACAGTGTCGCTTCCAAACTGGAAATGGCGCTCTGCAGTTCTTCCATACGGATGGGCAAAATCTCAAGCGCGCGTTTTTGATTAAAAGACAATTTTTTCTTCGGACCTGACGCCGCCGGTTTCTTTTCCGGCATACCCGCTTTCGATAGGCTCGGCGCCGAGTCCGACCTCTCGAGATCCGCTCCCCGCTGCACGAGCATATCCGAGTAACCGCCCGCATATTCGGTCCAGAGACCGTCACCTTCATAGGCCACGGTTGACGTGACCACACGGTCGAGGAAATCGCGGTCGTGGCTGACCAGCAGCAAGGTCCCGGCATAATCCGCCAGTAACTCCTGCAGCAGGTCCAATGTCTCCAGATCGAGATCGTTGGTCGGCTCATCCAAAACCAACAAATTAGACGGCTTGGCGAGCGCCCGTGCCAGCATCAACCGGCCCCGCTCGCCGCCGGACAGACGTTCGATGGGCGTGCGCAGCTGTTCCGGAGCGAACAGAAAATCCTTCATATAGCCCACAACGTGACGCGGCTGCCCGCCGACCATCACTGTGTCTCCGCCGCCACCGGTCAATGCGTCGCGCAGCGTTGTGCCGGGGTCGAGGCTTTCGCGGCGCTGGTCGATGGTCAGCATCTCTACATTGGCGCCTTCCCGGACCTCTCCGGTATCCGATGCCAAATTGCCGATCAACATATTCACCAATGTCGTCTTCCCGGCACCGTTCGGGCCGACGAAACCAACCCGGTCTCCGCGTTGAATACGGATCGAAAAATCTTGAATAACTTCGTTCTCACCGAACGACTTGGAGATATTCTTTGCCTCGATCACGCGTTTGCCGGAGGCCGTTGCATCGCTCGCCGCCATGGCGACATTGCCGTCGGCGCGCCGGTGCTGGCGGCGTTTATCGCGCAGATCGAACAGCGCCCGCAAGCGGCCTTGATTGCGCTTGCGCCGCGCAGTCACTCCCTTGCGCAGCCACTGCGTCTCGGAGGCTATCTTGCGGTCCAGTTTGTGAAGCTCGGTCTCCTCGGTCTCCAAAATCTGATCGCGCCATTCCTCGAACTTCGCAAAACCGGAGTCGAGCCGCTTGGTATGCCCCCGATCGAGCCACAGGGTGACCCGCGACAAGTTCTCGAGAAACCGGCGGTCGTGGCTGATGAGAATTTGTGCGGATCGGTTGGCGGAGAGCTCACTCTCCAGCCATTCGATGGCGGGCAAATCTAGATGGTTCGTCGGTTCATCCAGCAACAAAATATCCGGCTCGGGCGCCAGGGTGCGCGCCAAGGCCGCGCGCCGCGCTTCGCCGCCGGACAATGTGCTCGGGTCGGCGTTCTCGTTGACCTTAAGCTGCTCCAGCAAATACGCGCCCCGATAATGGTCGACCCCGGGATCGAGTCCTTCCTCGACATAAGACAGAACGGTTGCGTGCGCGGATAAGTCGGGCTCTTGCGGTAAGTAGCGGATCGTCGTTCCAGGTTGCAGGAAGACTTCACCATCGTCGGGCGTCACTATCCCCGCCGCTATCTTCAGCAACGTCGATTTCCCCGACCCGTTCCGGCCAACCAGGCAAAGCCGATCCCTTGCAGAGACGGAAAAGGCCGCGCCCTCGAGCAGCGACGGCCCCCCGAAGGTCAATTGAATATCGCGGAGAATAAGAATAGGTGGTGGCATCGGCGCGGACTTTACAAAGACGGAGCGGACTTGGCCACACGGATTAAACATCAGGCGTGAATTTCCGGCCTGTAAAACGCAAACTTCACCTTACTATCGCTATGACACAGCA
>JABJCS010000073.1 GCA_018665505.1 Alphaproteobacteria bacterium | reverse complement strand
GGTGTTCCAAAGGCCCATTTCGGCCTATTCTTAAAGGAGTGCGAGTGGCGTTTTAACAACAGTGACCCATCAGCCCAATTATCGCAGCTAAGGCAATGGGTTAGAACAAATATGGGCTAGTTATCTGGGACAGCCCCTAAAAAATATAGCCAACACCGACGCCGAAACCGTTAAATTCCTTACTCAAGCCGACGGTATAATCGATCTCCACAGATGCGCGGTCGCCGTCATTGAAGTCCACATTCGATCCCCAAACACCAAGATCCAAGGCAATATCTTGCTCGCCGGCCTTAAAGCCATTCGACCAATAGATACCGCCCTGCTATGCGGGATGTTCGTCCGACTGCGACGTGCCGCGATAGACATAGTCGTTGGTGATCGCGACATCGGCCGAGAAAGTTCCCGGTATATTGTCAAAAATATCTTTCTCTTCGGCCGCGACAGACCCAACGGCCAACGTGGCCCCAAGCACGATCGCACCCGCCGCGAGAAACGGGGACTTGAATTTGAACATGGTGCACTCCTGTATGCGTCTAATTTTACTTTCTGAGCGGATTGTTCCGCAATTCATATGCCAAATGGACTCACCTCTTTTAAAACCATAATGATTTGATTTTAAACGATAATTTTTTGATTAGTTTGTGTGCAAACCCCGATTTGATTAAGACGCAAGCATGGGATGCTCCAAGTTTCATCAATCGGTGCGACGAAATAGGGCAGTCGCCCCAGAAGCATTTGTTATACCGTTGACGCCCACAAGGCCGAGTCCTAGCTTGTAGACAATTCTCGGGAACGTATTTCATGAGCTCAAACACCGATAACGCCTCGGCGCGCCTACCGTCTGTCGACGCCATTCTCAGATGGCCCCACGTAGCCTCGCTAATCGAACGCTACGGCCGTAGCGCGACGACCGATGTAACCCGCATCGTTCTGGCCGCCTGCCGAGACGAATTGCGCAACAAACGAAACCCGCGAACCGACGAGGATACTCTCAGCTCGGCGATTGAAAACGTGCTCAGGGAAAGGGCTGCGCCCGGATTGCGCCCCGTCTTCAACCTGACCGGTACCGTGTTGCATACCAATCTTGGCCGCGCCCCACTCCCGCAGGCGGCACTCGACGCGATCGCGCTGACTGCGCGCGGGGCCTCGAACCTGGAATTCGACCTGAAGACCGGACGGCGCGGGGATCGCGACGCCATCGTCGAGGAACGGCTGTGTCGCCTGACCGGTGCGGAAGCGGCAACCATCGTAAACAACAACGCCGCCGCGGTAATGCTGCTACTCAACTCGCTGGCCAACCGCAAGGAGGTCCCGGTTTCGCGCGGCGAGTTGGTGGAAATCGGCGGCGCATTCCGCATTCCCGACATCATGTCCCGCTCCGGCTCGAAGCTTGTCGAGGTAGGAACCACCAACCGCACCCATTTGAAGGATTACGCCGAAGCTATCAGTCCCCGCACGGGATTGCTGATGAAAGTCCATACCAGCAACTACCAGATACAAGGCTTCACGGCGGAAGTATCGGAGCGCGATCTCGCCAATCTCGCCCATGAGCACGATCTGCCGATGACGGTTGACCTCGGCAGCGGTGCACTCACAGATATGGCGCAATTCGGCCTCCCGCATGAGCGGACACCGATGGAAACCCTCGCCGACGGGGTCGATCTCGTCACCTTTAGCGGCGATAAGTTACTGGGAGGACCGCAAGCGGGCCTCATCGTGGGTAAGGCGGAGCTGATCAAGCGACTTAAGAAGAACCCGCTGAAACGAGCCATTCGTTGCGACAAGATGACATTGGCGGCACTCGATGCCGTGCTCGGCTTTTATGAGAATCCGGACAAGCTGGCTGAGGAAGTGCCGTCGATCCGGCTGCTTTCGCGCAAGCAGGATAATATTCGCACTCAAGCGGAGCGGGTGGCTCCGGCATTACGGAATGCCCTTCAAGGACGGGTCAATGTTGACATAACCGATTGCATGAGCCAGATCGGCAGTGGCGCCCTGCCCGTCGAAGCGCTGCCGAGCGCTGCCATTGCGCTCTCCCCCATTCTGGACGGGAAGCGCGGTATCGGCAGTGCCTTAAAGCGCCTTGCCGCTGACATGAGGGGCCTTGCGGTGCCAATCATCGGACGGATTGAGGACGACCGTATGCTGCTCGACCTTCGATGCTTGGAGGACGAGGAAGAATTTCTCAAACAAATCTCCGACCTAGCGCGGCGCACATCATGATCATCGCGACCGCAGGTCATATCGATCACGGCAAGACCGTCCTGGTAAAGGCACTGACTGGCGTCGAGACCGACCGCTTGCCGGAAGAACGTGCACGCGGCATGTCTATCGATCTCGGTTTCGCCTATGCGGACCTTGGTGACGGCGCGGTCAGCGGCTTTATCGATGTCCCCGGCCACGAAAGGTTCGTGCGCAACATGCTGGCCGGGGTCAGCGGTGTCGACTATGCAATGCTTATCGTCGCCGCCGATGACGGCCCGATGCCCCAAACCGAAGAACATTTGGCTATTCTCAATCTCCTCGGTGTGGACAAAGGATGTATCGCACTGACCAAGGTCGACCGGGTCGATCCGGAACGCGTCGAGGAAGCGAAAGAACTGATCCAAATTTTGGTCGACGGCACAACGCTAGAAGGGGCCGAAATCTTCCCGGTCTCCGGTATTACCGGCGAAGGCGTTCCGGCACTGCGCGATCACTTATCCACTGTCGCCAGAGAAATTCCAGACCGCCGGGGCAGCGGCAACTTCCGCCTCGCCGTCGACCGTTGCTTTACCTTGTCGGGCGCGGGTCTGATCGTGACCGGCACGGTCTTCTCCGGCAGTGCTAAGATCGGCGACCGGCTCATGCTGACACCGCTAGGTCGCGAGGTTCGACTGCGCGGCATTCACGCTCAGAATAGCGAGGCCGAATCCGGCGGTGCCGGGGAGCGCTGCGCGTTGAACATCACCGCACAGGGTTTGAGCCGCGCCAATGTTCATCGTGGCGACTGGATTTCCGCTCCCGAGACGCACGCGCCAACGCGCCGCATGGACGCCCAGATCCGTGTTCTGCGGGGGGAGCAACGCCCACTCAAACATTGGACACCCATCCACCTGCATCTCGCCGCAGAACACGG
>JABJCS010000617.1 GCA_018665505.1 Alphaproteobacteria bacterium | reverse complement strand
CAGCACGGCATGGTCGACCTCGGCCAAGCCATGACGATGATTCAGGCCGTGGCCAGTACCGGTAAGATCACGCTGTGCCGGGTGCCGTGGAACGACCCGGTTTGGATCATGAAATTCCTGGATGCGGGCGCTACTGGCATCGTCTGCCCAATGGTCAACAACCGCGCGGAGGCGGAAGCTTTTGTCGGTGCTTGCCGATACGCGCCGGAGGGCAATCGTAGTTGGGGCCCCGTGCGCATCCCGTTCGATAATCCGCCGGAATACCTGGATTGGGCCAATAAGAATATCGCGACCTTGGCGATGATCGAAACGCAGGAAGCGCTTGATAATCTCGACGAGATTCTCACCACGCCGGGGCTCGATGCGATCTATGTCGGCCCATCCGATCTGGCCATTGGCCTGGGCGAATCGCCGGATGGTATGGCGCGGGCGCCAAATGTGATAGCGGCTATCGACGCGATCTACGCCGCCGCCGTGAAGCACGACGTCATTCCGTGCATTCACACCGGCAGTGGCGGCATGGCGAAGGAGTATCTCGCCAAGGGCTGGCGTCTGACCACGATTCAGAACGATATGCGCCTGATGTTGGCGGGCGCCGCCGACGCCTTGAAGGCCGCGCGTAGCTAAGACGCTGCGTTAAAATCGAATTGTGCGGCGGTTCGGCGCAGCGTAGCCTTCGGTCATGTGCCGATGGATAGCCTATTCTGGACCGCCGATTTATCCCGAGACGCTCCTGTTGACGCCGGAGAACTCGCTGATCAATCAAAGCTTAAGCGCCCGGTATTCGATCACGCCGACCAATGCGGATGGCTGTGGGCTCGGCTGGTATGGCGAGCGTCCGGAACCTGGCGTCTTTCGCGACGTGCTGCCAGCCTGGAACGACCAAAACCTGATCAGCATTGCACGGCAAGTAAAGACGCCACTGTTCTTCGCCCACGTGCGGGCAGCGACGTTCGGCCCCATCCAACGCAGCAACTGCCATCCCTTTGCGTTCGGTCAATGGATGTTCATGCATAACGGCCAGATCGGCGGTTTTGAATCCATCCGGCGGGAACTGGAAGGATTGGTGTCGACGGAATTCTATAACGTGCGGATGGGCACCACCGATAGTGAGACGATCTTCCAATTATTGCTTGGCGATGGATTAAGAGACGATCCGATCGGTGCTTTCCGCCGCACCGTGGGACGGGTTGAGGCGGTGATGAAGGCGCATGATATCACCGAACCTTTGCGGATGGCGGCGGCGGCGACAGATGGCGAGTCTATTCACGCGGTCCGATACGCGAGCGACGATCGCGCGCCGACCCTCTATATCGGCCACAGCACATTGAATGGGCAGCCGGACGAAACCGGACCCGGTGTCATGGTCCTCTCCGAGCCCTTGGATTCCGACACTGGCGACTGGCGGGAGATCGGCATGTCGCGCTTCGTCACCGCGTGCGCGGGCGCTTTCAATGAAGAGGATTTCCTACCGTCGAATTGAGCCGTGCGCCTTAACAAGTCGCGGTGCTCCGCTATGTCTATACCGTGGTTGAGGGGAATTGCGGTTTAGGACGAGCGCGATGGCGGCGGATTTTTCCGAATGGACGGATGCAGAGCTGCTGCGGAAGACGGGCCTGTTGTTCACACCGCTGTCCAAAAACATCGGCGTTGAAGTCAGTGGAATCGATCTTTCGACAAGGCTCGCTAAACCAAGCTTCGAGTTGATCCGTCGTGCGTGGTTGAAACATGGTGTTTTGGTGTTTCGTGGTCAAAAACTCGGCCCGGATGAGATCATCGCCTTCAGCGCCCGTTTCGGTGATTTACATAGAGCGCCGGTGATGGACAATGGGCGCACCTTCGTCGAGGAATATCCGGAACTGTTCGTGATCTCCAATGTCATGGAGAAGGGCGAGCGGATCGGCTCACTCGGTGCCCGGGAACTCGCCTGGCATACGGACATGTCCTATCTGCCGTCGCCGCCGAAAGCGAGTTGCCTCTACGCCGTTGAAGTGCCGAAGGGCGAAGGCCGGACAGGGTTTCTGAACATGTACCGGGCTTACACGAGATTGCGTCCGGAGTTGAAGGCGCAGATTAAAGATATCTCCATCAAGCACGATACCGCCTATACGCTGGATGGCTATTTGCGCGAAGGTTGCGGTGTGACATTGGATCGGGTGAAGGCGAAAGGGACCTTCGATGTGCGGAAACTGCCGGGCCCTTGGCATCCCGCCGTGCTGACCCATCCGGAGACCGAGCGAAAGGCGCTCTATGTGGGGCGGCGGCAAAATACCTGCGTCCAAGGCATGTGGTTGGAGGAGTCGGAAGCCTTGCTCGACACGATTTGGAAATACATCAACCGCATCGGCAAGCGAGCCTATCACCATGAATGGAAGGTCGGTGATTTGGTGATCTGGGATAATCGCAGCGTTATGATACGCCGCGATGCATTTCCGGGCTCAAGCCGCCGAATTCTGTACCGGACGCAAATTCAGGACAGTGGGTCGGAGTGAAATTCGTTCCCCGGGCGCGTAGCGAGCCGGGGTCCAGCGCTCTTGGTATTGCCTGCCCGCTGGATCCCGGATAACGCTGACGCATTTCCGGGAAACGAAAGGCTCTACGCCGCGTTTAAATCTTCTCCGGCCAAGGCGCGGCGGATCAGGTCCCGGGTCTCGTCCAATCCGAACAGCGCCACGAACGAGCCCATCCGCGGGCCTTGCTCCTGGCCCAGTAGAATTTCGTACAGTGCCTTGAACCAATCGCGCAGGTTTTCGAATTCATGCGCCTTGCCGATCGCATAGACCTCGTTCTGGATATCTTCGGCGGTGGCGTTGCCCGGTAGTTTCTCGAACGCGGTGAGGAGGTCGGCCATCGCCGACTGCTCCGCTGCAGTTGGGGCACGGTACTTCTTCGATGGCTTCACGAAATCCCGGTAGTAATTAATCGCGCGGCCGACCAATTCGTCTAGGATGCGATCTTTCTCGGGTGTCGCCTCCGAGGCATAGCGCGTGATAAAGCCCCATAGGACGGATTTGTCTTCGGTGTTGCAGACACTCGCGAGATTGAGGAGTAAGCCGAAACTCACCGGCACGTCCTCTACCGGCGGTGTGCCGCCATGAATATGCCAGGCCGGATTAACGAGGCGCTTGGCTTCTTCTTCACCGTCATACTTCCGCAGGAAAGTTAGGTATTCGTCGACGGTTTTTGGAATGACGTCGAAATGCAGCCGCTTCGCCGCGTGGGGCTTCTGGTACATGAACAGAGAGAGACTGTCGTTTGGTGCATAGGTTAGCCATTCATCGATGGTTAGCCCGTTGCCGCGCGACTTCGAAATCTTCTCTCCGTTCTCATCGAGGAACAACTCGTAGGTATAGCTCTCCGGAGGGCGGCCGCCGAGGGCGCGGCAAATGCGGCCCGAGAGACGGACCGAATCGATCAAATCCTTGCCCGACATCTCATAATCGACACCGAGCGCATACCAGCGCATGGCCCAGTCCGGCTTCCACTGAATCTTACAGCGCCCGCCAGTGACCAGCGTCTCCATCTTCTCGCCGTCCTCGTCCTGATAGACGATGGTGCCGGCTTCCGGATTGGTCTCAAGCACCGGGACTTGCAGCACGCGGCCTGTCTTCGGGCAGAGCGGCAGAAACGGGCTATAGGTTTTTTGCCGTTCCTCGCCGAGAGAGGGCAACATGATTCCCATGACGTCGTCGTAGTGCCGCAGCAATTGCATCAAGGCGTCGTCGAACCGTCCCGACGTATAGCAATCGGTGGCGCTGACGAATTCATAGTCGAAACCGAATTCATCCAGGAAAACTTGTAGGCGCGCATTGTTGTGTTCGCCGAAACTGTTATGCGTGCCGAACGGGTCTGGGACAGAGGTCAGCGGTTTCCCCAGATTCTCGGTCATCATTTCCTGTTCGGGGATATTCTCCGGGACGCTGCGGAATCCATCCATGTCATCGGAAAATGCAAACAGTTTAGTCGGGATGTCCGACATCTCGTGGAAGGCGCGTCTGACCATGCTGGTGCGCAGGACTTCTCCGAAAGTGCCGATGTGGGGCAGGCCGGACGGGCCGTAACCCGTCTGGAACAGGACGTAGCCTTTGTCGGGTGTCTTGCCGCCGATGCGCTTTAATACCTTGCGTGCTTCTTCGAAGGGCCAAGCTTTGGCCTGCATCGCGAGATCGTTTCCGTTCGCCATTTTTGTGTTCTTTGGTTGCCGTTTGACCGCGGGCCGGGACACTATGTCGCGCGCTGCGGCCCGTCAACCGAGACGACACCGCTTCGAGAGGCTAGTATAGACGGAATATGACGACTCCCCCCCGGATAATTCTCCCTGACGCACCCGCTCTCGCTACCGGCCTTTCCGGCGCGGCTTGGCTCGATCCAACGGGTGAGATTGAGGAGCTTACGCTTGTGGCGGCGGCCAAGCGCATCAATGAAGGTGTGCGTCCGCTGTTGTGTCATGGCCCGGCGACGGCGGGGCGGCTCTCTCTCAAACGGTTCGCGGCATTCGATGTCTTGGAATTATTCGCCTTCGTTCGACCGCTGGATTTTTGCGTGCCGACGCCGCGCGGCCTTGGCGAGGCCCTGGGGCTGGAAGTCGGCCACCGCCCAGCGGATGCGGCCTTTGCCCTCGTCCGTGCTGCGCAAACTCTTTTGCAAACGCTGGCCGAAGTTGACGAGCGCGACGCCCGGCCAGTTGCTTGGGCAATGGCGCAGGGCGGCTGGGCGTGGGGCCCCTCGGTGCTAGCGGCGCTCGGCGAAGAGGGTGAGGTGGACCCTGCCCGATCTCCGGCCGCCGGTCTCGACGTTTGGCGGCGCTTGCCGGAATGGTCGGAACACGCGCCGCCACCGCCGCCCGCCTCTTACCCGGTTGAGCCGGAAGAAGCGCGGCATCGCCTCGCGCAATTATTGGACGAGACCTCCGAGCCGCGCCCGAGCCAAGCGGATTACGCGTCGGCGGCGTCGGGGGCCTTTCGACCGAGGAATGTCGAGGGCGAGCCAAATTTCGTGCTGGCCGAAGCCGGGACCGGCGTCGGCAAGACGCTCGGCTATATCGCGCCCGCGAGCGTGTGGGCGGAGAAGAATGAAGCGCCGGTGTGGCTTTCGACCTATACACGGAACTTACAACATCAGATCGACCAGGAACTGGACCGCCTATATCCGGACCCGTCGCTGAAGGCGCGGCGCGTCGTCGTCCGCAAGGGGCGAGAGAACTATCTCTGCTTGCTGAATATGGAGGAGGCTCTGCGCGGGGTCGGCACGAATCGGCACGAAGCCATCGCGCTTGGCCTGCTGGCGCGCTGGGCGGCGCGGACGCGGGACGGTGATTTGACCGGTGGTGATTTTCCATCGTGGCTCGTCGATTTGCTCGGCGCGCGCCGGACTCTCGATCTCAGCGATCATCACGGGGAATGCATCTACTCCGCCTGCCAGCATTACCAGAAATGCTATATCGAGCGCGGTGTGCGCCGGGCGCGGCGGGCCGATCTCGTGATCGCCAATCATGCCTTGGTGATGGTGCAGGCGGCGCGCGGATCGCTCGACAACCAATCCCGGCCGACGCATTTCGTTTTCGATGAGGGGCACCACGTCTTCGACGCGGCGGATAGTGCGTTTTCCGCTCTATTGAGCGGTCGCGAAGCGGCGGAGTTGCGGCGCTGGTTGCGCGGTGCGGAGACCCGGGGGGCGGGTCGAGCCCGAGGGCTGAAACGTCGGATCGAGGATTTGCTGACGGGTGACGATGACCTGGCTGCACTCGACGAAGTGTTGCGATCGGCGGGGATATTGCCGGGCGAAGGTTGGCGTCAACGCATCGGCGAGGGAGAGCCGCGTGGTGTTGCGGAATCGTTTCTCGGCGCAGTCCGCGGCCAGGTTTATGCGCGCGCAAACGGTACAGACGGACCCTATGATCTCGAATGCGATATTGGCGAATTGGTGCCGGGATTGTTGGAGGCGGCGGCGAACCTGGCTCAAGGCCTCGGACGTCT
>JABJCS010000616.1 GCA_018665505.1 Alphaproteobacteria bacterium | reverse complement strand
GCGGCTGTCGGCTTGTTTCCGGCGGCGGCACGAATGGTGCGGGCGTACAAGGTCAGGATATCGACATTCTCCGGCGCCACTTCTGCCGCCTTCGCCATGGCGGCGCGCGCGTCATTCGGTTTGCCCAGCACGTTGTAGGACCGCGCGAGGCGGATCCAGCCCTGCAAATCGTTCGGGTTTTCCGCCAACCGCGACGCCAATCGCGAGACCATCCCTTCGATCATTTCGCGCTGTTCTTCCGGGCTCATCTCCTGAGCCGCGCGCATGTCTTCGGCACTCGGGCCGCGCGGCGCCGAAGACGTCTCCGTCGCAGGAGCAGCGTTCAAACCAAATTCTTGGCCGAGCGCCAATAACTGTCGTTTGACGAAGGGCGCGCGCGCGAATTGCGCCAAAGCTTTATCCAGCGCCTCTTTCGCCAGGGCCTTCTCTCCAAGCACGCCGTAAGAGCGGATCAACCGTTTCCAGCCCTCGAAATTGGCTGGGTCTTCTTCAAGCTTGGCAGCGAGACCCGCGACCATGCCGCGAATCATTTCCTGGCGTTCCTTCGGCAGCATTTGTTGTGCAGCCGCGACGTCTTCTCCGGTCGGCCCGCCCGGACGCTGAGGGGAATTTTCCGCAGTAGCGCCTTCCGGTGGAGCGGATGGCGGCAGGAGTTTCGGCAGTGCCGCAACATCAAGACCCAGCTTCTCCGACGCTTCCATCAGACGCTGTTGCAAGACCCCAGCCCAGGTCGCATTCGACGGCGTTTCCGCCATCAGCGCCACCCAACCGTCATAGGCCTTGCGGTGCTCACCGCGCTGCCAATCAGCCAGGGCTAAATAGAAACGCGCGGTCGGCTCCTTGAAGTTCTTCGCCAGTGCTTCGCGGAACGCCGCTTGGCTCTTCGGTGTGATCGATCCCTGTGCAGCCAAGGCAATCGCCTCGCCATAAGCGGCAAAGGTTCCGGAATCGGCACCATTCAAAGCGATCAACTGCTCGAAGGCGGGAACCGCTTCAGCGAAATTACCCATCGTCATATAAGTACGCGCCAGAAGCTGCCAGCCTTGGACGCTATCGGCATCTTCACTCAAACGTTTCTTCAAACGGTCTGCCAGGGCTGACAGATTCATCTGTTGTCCGCGCGTGCCGGCGGTTCTTTGTTTGCGCTCGTCCTCGCGCTCCGCATAGGGAAGAGACGGCTGATTGGGAGAACCGGTGTAGAGGTACGCCGAGACCGTGCTTCCCGCCAAGATTACCGCCAACAGAACAGCGGCGACTGGGTGCCGATCTCCCTCCCCGCCGCCGTCGCCCTTCCGGGCCGCATCGGCGGCAAGGATGCGGCGGCTAATCTCCGCCTTCGCGGCTTCCGCTTCCGCGTATTGCAAACGGCCTTCGCGATGCTCTCGATCTAACTCGGTGAGTTGATCGCGAAATACCTCGATATCGAAATCGGCTTCGTCACGCGCGTCGCTGCGTCCGCGAACCAAGGGCCAAACGACGCCCACGGCAACCACAACTAGAAGAACGACGGCTACAATCCAAAAAATCATCTAAACTACCTGTCGTCGTCGTTCTTGGAACCGAGCAACGCTTCGATCCGCCGTTGCTCGTCCTCGCTGAGCACCGCCGCCGTTGTCACCGGTGCGGCGCGACGGCCGCGGAAAAACATGATCAGGCCAAACGCGCCCAAGATAAATATGCCGATCGGCCCATACCAAAGCAGGTAGGTCGACGCCTTCATCGGCGGACTCAAGAGAACGAAATCACCATACCGCTTCACCAGATAATCCATCACCTGGTCGTTGCTATCGCCTTGGGTTAGGCGCTGGCGTACCAACACGCGTAGGTCGCGGGCGAGATCAGCGTTGGAATCGTCGATGGATTGGTTCTGACAGACGAGACAACGGATATCCTTGGAGAGTTCGCGCGCTCGCGCTTCCAAGGCTGGATCTTTCAACACTTCGTTCGGTTGCACAGCGTGCACTGTGGACGCAAACATGAACACGGCGCACAGGCTGGCCAGAATTCGGACACTCATCCGCGAAGCTCCTTCAGCAGAGGCTCGATGACCTCCGTATAGGTTTCCGGAAACAGCGGCCCGACATGCTTGTAGCGAATGCGGCCTTCGCGGTCGATGACATAGGTTTCCGGCACGCCGTAGACACCCCACTCAATGCCGGCCTTGTTATCTAGATCATGGCCGATCCGGCTATACGGATCGCCAAGTTCCCGCAACCACGTGACCGCCGCCGCACGCTGATCTTTCCAGTTGATCGCATGGATCGGCACTTCGCCAGTCTCCGCCAGTTTCATCCATAGTGGATGTTCAGCGCGGCAGGGCACGCACCAGGACGCAAAGACGTTCACGATCGTGACTTCGCCCTTAAGGTCGCTGGTTGCCAGTCCGGGCTTTTCCGGTTTCAACGCCGGCAGATCGAACGCAGGCACAGGCTGATCGATTAGGGCTGAGGGCAATATGCGCGGATCCTTGGTCAGGCCAATGGCGAAATAAAATGCCATGCCCAGAAAGATCGCGAGCGGAAGCAGGAAGAAAAGCCGTTTCATCGGTTACCTTATTCCGCTGGGGCCGGAGAAGCGGCCGCGTCTTTGCGACGGCGCGAGGGCGCGCCGACCCGCAACCGCCGGTCGGTCAACGACACGACGCCACCGAGGACCATGATTAACGAGCCCATCCACAGCCACGGCACCAAGGGTTTATAGTAGAGCCGGATCGTCCAACCGCCCTTGCCGTTCGCCTCGCCGAGCACGACGTAAAGATCGTACATCGCAGTGGTGAAGATCGCCGCTTCCGTGGTTTCTTGACCAGAGACGAGATAACGCCGCCGTTCGGGCTCCAGCTTGATCAATTCCTTGCCGCCGGTCTTCACCGTGAAAAATCCGCGTTCGGCGGCGTAGTTCGGCCCACGAATTTGGCGGGCATCGTCTAAGGTGAACTCATATCCGGAAACATCGACTGTTTCGCCCGGCTTCATGATCTGAATGCTTTCGACCTGCCACAGCGCGGCGCCGGTAACGCCAGCCACCGTGATGGCGAGACCGAAATGCGCGACGGTCATGCCCCAAGCCGCGCGCGGCAGTCCTGCAGCCCGCTTTAGGCTATCGCCGAACGCAATCCGCCCGAGGCCAATACGCTCACCCATTTCCAGGAGCACGGAGGCACAGAGCCATCCCGCGATCCCAATGCCGAGCGGGCCGAATACCGTCTTGCCCCAAGTCAGATATGCCGTGCCCAACGTCACCAATCCGGCAACCACAAACGCCATCTTGAGCCGCGCCATAACGCCGCCAAGGTCGGCACGTTTCCACGGCAAGAGCGGCCCAATGCCGACGGCAATTACCAGCGGGATCATCAACGGCACAAAGGTCGCGTTGAAGAAAGGCGGCCCGACGGAGACCTTCTCGCCACCGAAAGCGTCGAGGAAGAGCGGGTAGAGCGTGCCAAGGAACACTGTCGCCGCCGCTGTCGTCAGCAACAGGTTGTTCAACACCAGGCCGCCTTCGCGGCTGATCGGCTGAAACAAGCCTCGACTTTGCAGCTGCGGTGCGCGCCACGCATAAAGCGCGAGGCTGCCGCCGGTGGCGATGACCAAAATTCCCAGAATGAAAACACCGCGATCAGGATCGCTGGCGAAGGAATGCACGGAGGTTAACACGCCGGAGCGGACCAGGAAGGTGCCGATCAAGCTGAGCGAAAACGTGATGATGGCCAGCAAAATGGTCCAACTTTTCAACGCGTCTCGCTTTTCCACCACGATGGCGGAATGCAGCAATGCGGTCCCGACCAACCACGGCATGAAGGACGCGTTCTCGACCGGGTCCCAATACCACCAGCCGCCCCAACCGAGTTCGTAATAAGCCCACCAACTGCCGAGCGCGATCCCAGCGGTGAGGAACAACCAGGCCAATAGCGTCCAGGGCCGTACCCAGCGCGCCCAAGCAGCGTCGACCTTACCTTCGATGAGAGCGGCGACGGCGAAGGAGAACGCAATCGAGAAACCGACATAGCCGACGTAGAGGATCGGCGGATGCAGCGCCAAGCCCGGATCCTGCAGCAACGGGTTCAACCCTTGCCCATCGAGCGGAGCCGGATCCAGACGCTCGAATGGGTTCGAGGTCAATATAATGAACGCCAAGAATCCGATGGAGATCATCGCCTGTACGGCCAGAGTCCGCGCCTTCAGTCCCGGCGGCAGGTTGCGCCCGAAGCCCGCGACGATGGCCCCGAACAGCGCCAGGATTAACACCCAGAGCAACATCGAGCCTTCATGATTTCCCCAGACACCGCTGATCTTATAGATCAACGGTTTTAAGGAATTTGAATTGTCGGCGACGTTCTTAACGCTGAAATCGCTGGTGACGTAAGCGTACATCAAGGCCAGGAAGGCGATGAACAACAGGCCCAGCTGCGCCACCGCCGTCGGAGTGGCAACGCCCATCCAAGCGCGATTGTCCCGCGCGGCGCCGATCAACGGCACGGATGCTTGTGCAAGGGCGACGCAAAGCGCCAGGATTAAGGCAAAGTGGCCGATCTCAACGATCATTTCTTTTCATCCTGTTCGCCTGCATGTTTCCACTTGCCCGATTTCTTCAAAGCCTCCGCCACTTCCGGCGGCATGTAATTCTCGTCGTGCTTGGCGAGCACTTCGCGCGCCACGAACACACCGTCGGGCCGCAACGCGCCTTCGGTCACGACGCCCTGCCCTTCGCGGAACAGATCCGGCAATATGCCGCGGTAACTGACTTTCACGGTTTGATCGAGGTCCGTCACTTCAAAATTAGTCACGAGGCCGTTTTCGGCTTTCGAGACGGTTCCTTCTTTCACCAGACCGCCCATCCGGAAATGCTGGCCGGGCGACACGCCCTTTGTTTGCACGTCTGTCGGGCTGTGGAAGAAGACGATGTTATCTTCAAGCGCGGTCAACACCAAAGCCGCCGCGATCCCAAGCATGGTAAGGCCGGTGAGTACAATATAAAGCCGCCGCCGTTTGCGCATCGAGGCGGGTGTGCGCCGTGGGTCGGAACTCGATGCCGTCATGTCTCATCCTCATCGTCAGTACCGCGCCGTTCGCGCCGCAACTCTGCTAACTGCCGTTCCCGCTGCCGCATCGTCGTGATCGTCTGTACGAGAATACCGACGACGATCACGGTTGCGATCAGATAGGCTGGCCAAATATAGACGCCGTGCCCGCCCATATGGAAGAAATCGCTCAAACCATGCGCTCCATCGGTTTCACGTTCTCGTCATCCACGCGCTTCGACCAATTGGATATTGTGAATTTTTGCAGCAGCAATCTCGCTCCGCACCCTTAAGATCAGAATCGTGACATAAAATAAGGTGAAACCGACCGCCATCAGCATCAACGGCCAGAGCATGGAGCTATGGACCGCCGGCGCATCCAATCGCGTCACGCTGGCGGGTTGATGTAAGGTATTCCACCAATCGACGGAGAATTTGATGATCGGCAGGTTAACCGCGCCCACCAGAGCCAGCACCGCCGACGCCTTTGCGCCGCGCGCCGGATCGTCGAAGGCGTTGTTTAGCGCGATATAACCGAGATAGAGAAAAAACAGGATCAGCACCGATGTCAGACGCGCGTCCCAGACCCACCAAGTGCCCCACATCGGCTTGCCCCAGAGCGAGCCCGTCACCAGACAAATAAGGGTAAATCCAGCACCGACCGGGGCGCTTGCCTTGGCGATCAAATCAGCCAGCGGGTGTTTCCAGATCAGCGCCATGGCGCTGCTGATGGCGATGGAGGAATACACGAACATCGCCATCCAGGCCGACGGTACATGGACGTACATGATCCGCACGGATTCCAGCTGCTGGTAGTCCGGCGGCGAGGCGAACAGCGCCAGATACAGACCTGTGGTGATACAGAGAATCGTCAGACCGGCGCTCCATGGCAGGATTGCGCGGCCCATGCGAAGAAATCTATTTGGATTCGCGAAACGGTGCATGGCTTTTATATAAGGGTTAACAGCGGCTTACGCTCGTAAAATCTGCGTTGTTTTAATGCGGCAGAATGACCGTAGCCTGTCATTCACAAGCCTGCCGCAACGCGGCCGCCGCCGCCCAGGTCGCCAAAGGGATCGCAGCCGCCAACATCGCGCCGAGAAACAGCAAATGAGGCTTCACCGAAAGCCCCCCAATCGCCGCGTCGACCGCCGCGACACCGAAGATCAACAACGGAATGTACAACGGCAGCACCAATAGCGAGACCAACACGCCGCCCCGGCGCGCGCCCAACGTCAGTGCACCGCCGACGGCACCTATAAAGCTGGAGACCGGTGTGCCTAGCAACATCGACACCATGAGCACCAAAAGCCCCTCGGACGGCATATTCATGAAGGTGGCAAGCAGCGGCGAGGCCACAATCAATGGTAATCCCGTCAGAAGCCAATGGGCCGCTACCTTGGCCAAAACCAAAGCTTCGAGCGGCACGGGGGAGAGCACCAGGAGCTCAAGCGAGCCGTCTTCGTAATCGTGCTGAAACAGCCGGTCGAGGGAGAGCATGGTCGACAACAGCGCCGCCACCCAAATGACACCGGGGCCCATACGGGCCAGCAAGTTCGGCTCCGGCCCTACACCAAGTGGAAACAAGGTGACGGTGATGACGAAAAACATCAGCACCATGACCGCGTCCAAACCTTGGCGCAGCGCCAACCGCAAATCGCGGAGGATGATCTGACCGCAGGCCTGGATCATGACGCCGCCGCTCGTTGCCGCGCGAACGCCGAGACATCCAAGTTTTCGGCATCGTCGAGCCCAAGTTCCGCATGCGTGGATGCGACGACCGCGCCGCCGTCACGGCGATGTGCCGCAATCAATTGCCGTAACGAGTCGAGCGAAGCGGCATCGAGTGCGACACTCGGCTCGTCCAGTAACCAGATGCCGGCCTTAATCGCGATGAGACGCGCCAAGGCGAGACGACGGCGCTGCCCGGCAGAGAGAAACCGGGCGGGTAGACTCGCCAAGTTCTCCAAGTCGAAGGCCGCCAAGCCCGCCATGACATCTCCGCCACCGTGGAGCTCCGTCCAAAAGGCAAGATTTTCGCGCACGGTGAGCGCTGGCTTGGCCGCATCGTAATGAGCGACATAGTGAATGTCCGCGCGATGACTGGCGGGATCGTCGCGGTAATCCTCACCATTGTGACGGATCATGCCATCCGCGGGAGCGGCCAGTCCCGCCATCAGGCGCAGCAGACTGGTCTTGCCACTACCGTTGCGCCCGGTCAGCAGCAAGGCGCCGCCCCGCGCGACCGCGAAATCCAATCCGGCGAAGACCACGCGGTCGCCGCGGATACAGGTCAGGTTTTCTCCGGAAAGCGGGAAGGACATTCGGGCCGCGAGGTGATGTTTCGATTGGAGCGAAGATATAGCACAGCCGGAGGATAGGGAAATGATGGAAACGGCTTCCCAGCCGCGAAAAGACGACGGCCGCCGGGGGTGGACCGGCGGCCGTCTATCGGGACGACCCATATGTCGAGTCGTTTGGGAGGCCGTCAGGGTTGGCCTCCTCTGAGAGGGGAGGTCTCAGTGATAGCAGTAAAGCTTCAGACTATGGCCAAGGTTTGAAAGCAATAAGGCAATATTAAGGCAAAATGCCGGGGCGCGTCGGCTCAATCGTATTGTCTAACGTCGTCTATGATCTTGCCGTCATTGGGTAATTCGTCGGGAGCGACAAATTCAACCGTCGCCCGCACCTTGCATTCCGCTTGGAATGCCGCGGCAACTTTCTCGGCTAGTGCATCCGTCGCTTGTGTCGTCTCGCAGCGCAGGGTCGACGTATCGAGGCCGCCTTCTTCGCCGATAACCAGCCGCATTTTCGCGACTTCTCCATGGCTTTTCAGTACTCGGTCAACCTGTACCGGGTCGACGAACATGCCGCGCACCTTGGTGCGTTGGTCGGCGCGTCCCATCCAACCCTTGATCCGCGTCGCGGTGCGCCCACAGGGGCTTTGCCCCGTCAGGATCGCCGAGAGATCACCCGTACCGAAACGCAGAAGGGGATAATCTTCGTTCAAGATCGTAACCACGACCTCGCCAACTTCGCCTTCGCCGACCGGGTCACCGGTTCCCGGACGAACGATTTCGACGATCACACCTTCATCGAGAAGCAAGCCTTCCTTGGCTTCCGTCTCATAGGCAATATTGCCGACATCCGCCGTCCCGTAACATTGCAAGACAGATATTCCGCGATCTTCATACGCTTGTCGCAGCGGCGGCAATAAAGCTCCGCCGCCAACCAATGCCTTCTTAATCGAAGATAAATCAGCGCTGAGCTCGTCACCTTTCTCGAGAATGATCTTCAGGAAATCAGGTGTCCCCGCATAAGCGGAGGGCTGGAAATGGACCATTGCCGCGACTTGCTGCTCCGTTTGTCCTATTCCACCGGGAAACACGGCGCACCCGAGAGCATGCGCACCGCTATCGAACATCATGCCAGCAGGCGTAAAATGATAAGAAAAACAATTGTGCACTCTGTCGCCGGCACGAAAGCCGGCAGCGAACAATGCACGTGCTACCCGCCAAAAATCGTCCCGCCGCCCCTGCGGTTCTGCAATCGGACCCGGCGATAAGAACAGGCGCGCCATGTCACCGACCGCCGTCGCATTCAAACCGCCGAAAGGCGCGTCAGGCGTCTGCCGCTCGATCAATTCGCCTTTGCGAGTCACCGGCAATTGAGCCAGCGCTTCCCGGCTGGTAACCGAAGCCGGATCGACAGCGGCCAGCGCTTCCGAATAACCCGAAGTACCTTTTGCGAGTGCGACCTGTTTCGGCAAGGCAGCCATGTGCGCCGCTTCCCTTTCGTCCGGGCTGCGGGTTTCTAAATCGTCGTAATATTCGGTCATGTGAGGATGCCTAGGCGAGCCAACGCTTGCGGCGGCGATAGGCCTTCACATCGCGGAAGCTTTTCTTATCGCCACCGGAAATGCCGAGGTAAAATTCCTTCACATCCTCGTTCTCGCGCAGGTCCTTCGCTTCGCCGTCGAGCACCACGCGGCCGTTCTCGAGGATGTAGCCGTATTTGGCGTAGCGCAGCGCCATGTTGGTGTTCTGTTCGGCGAGCAGGAAGGTGACGCCTTCCTCCTGGTTCAATTCCGCGACGATCTCAAAGATCTCTTCAACCAATTGCGGCGCCAAACCCATCGAGGGCTCGTCGAGAAGGATCATCGTGGGGCGCGCCATTAGGGCCCGTCCGATCGCGCACATTTGCTGTTCGCCGCCCGAGGTATAGCCCGCCTGACTGCGACGGCGCTCCTTCAGGCGCGGGAAATAAGTATAGACTTTCTCCATGTCTTCGGCGACCGCGGCCTTGCCGTCGCGGCGGGTATAGGCGCCGGTCATGAGATTGTCTTCAATAGTCAGATGCTCGAAGCAGTGGCGACCTTCCATCACTTGGACGACGCCGCGCTTTACCAGATCGTGCGGCGTCAGCGTATCGATGCGTTCGCCCTGGTATTCAATCATACCTTTGGTGACGACACCGCGCTCCGCTTTCAGAAGATTGGAGATCGCCTTCAGGGTCGTGGTTTTGCCGGCGCCATTGGCCCCAAGGAGAGCGACAATGCCTCCTTGGGGAACCTCGAAGGAAACGCCCTTCAACACGAGGATCACGTGATCGTAGATCACCTCGATATTGTTCACGTTCAGCAGGGCTTTTCCGTTCTCGGTCATATCCAACGACTCCAGTTTCTCACTATCGCTTCGCGCTTAGCCTTCTTTCGAGCAATCGCGCGGAGTGATGTTGTTCTCCTTAGCAAAGGCCGCGGCGGACTTCTTAATCTCGGCGCGAACGATGTCGTACATCGGCTTGTACCACTTGCTAACGATTTTCCATTCGGATCCGGTCCATTGCTGGAACACGACCGGCCCGCCGCCTTCATGATCTTCACACGTGATTTTATGCGAATTCATGTAGCCCTCGAGACCGAGTCCTTTCAGCTTCGCATCCGTCAGGTTGAGGTGCTCGAGGCCCCAGCGGACCTGCTCGCCGTTGACGGGTTTGTTGCCGAACTTCTCCATGGCGGTCCGGATGGCTTCAGTGTTGTAAACCGCGGTGATCATGCCGCGATTGTACAGAACCTCGCCCCAGTTGTTTGCCTTGGCTTTCGCCTCATCGCCACCATAGAGGTGGTTGAGGATGTCATGATGCGCCCCGAAGTCCGTACCGGTCGCATGGAACGTCGCGGCCTTGTAGCCTTTCGCAGCCGCACCTGCGGGGATCACGTCGTTCTCGGAACCCGACCACCAAACGCCGATGAACTTATCCATCGGGAAGTTGATCGCAGCCGCTTCCTTGATCGCGACCTGGTTCATGACGCCCCAGCCCCAGATGAAAATATAGTCAGGCTTATAGCGCCGAATTTGCAGCCAGGTGGATTTTTGCTCCTGACCTGGGTGATCAACGGCCAATTCCTTGAAGTCGTAGCCGTGCTTCTTCGAGAGAATGCGTAGAACGCCGAGCGGCTCCTTACCATAGGCACTGTTATGATAGACAAGAGCGATTTTCTTGCCCTTCAATTTGCCCAACCCGCCTTCGAGGTCGCCGACGTATTTGATGAAGGCGGTCGCTTGGCTCCAATAGCTGGTCGGTGCCGTGAAAGCCCATTTATGAACCGTACCGTCGCCCGCATCCGTGCGGCCATAACCCATGGATAGGATCGGAATTTTATCCACCGGCGCTTTAGGGATGAGCTGGTAGGTAATGCCGGTCGAGTTTGGATTGACGATCACTGCACCCGTCGTGCCCTTGCCTTTCATCTTCTCGTAGCACTCGATACCAATCTTGGTGTTGTACTTGGTCTCGCACTCTTCGTGGTTCAGCTTGACACCATTAATGCCGCCGTCGCGCTTGTTGAGCAGATTGTAATAGTCTCGGAATCCATTCGCGAACGGAATGCCATTTGGGGCATAAGGACCCGTCCGATAAACGAGACTCGGAATGAAGATTTCGCCCGCGGCCTGAGCCTTGGTTACCGCGAAACCGGTAATACCGACCGCGATTGTCGCGGCGGCTAAGGTTAGCTTTTTGAAGTCCATTACTTGCTCCCTATTGTTTCCGACACCCCAGTTTTTCTACTTTGTTTGACGTGCCTTCAGAAACCCTATCACGGTGCACTCGAAGCGGTAAATGATTCGAAACGCAGGTGATTCCTGTTTTGCCTCCGGTTCACCCCCGATGTCAGTACGGGAACGGCCAGCGGCGCAATTTCTCCTTACCGATAGACCAGAGGCGGGCCAATCCCGCCGGCTCGAAAATAACGAAGATGACGATTAGCGACCCGAAAATCATGACCTCGATATGCTTCTGCAGATCGATCGCCATGGTCAGCCCGAAGAGCTGCGGCACATTCGTCAGGGTGATCGGAATCAACCAGATGAAAGCCGCGCCCAGGAACGATCCGAGAATGCTGCCGAGACCGCCGATGATCACCATGAACAACACATCGAATGAGACAACGATATCGAAGGCCTCGGTCTCCGCGCTGCCCAGATATGAGAACACCAGAAGTGCCCCGGCCACGCCGCAGTAGAACGAGCTGATCGCAAACGCGAGCAGTTTGTTTGGCAGCTGACGAATTCCGATGATTTCGGCGGCGATGTCCATATCCCGGATCGCCATCCAATGACGTCCGAGCCGGCCGCGCACCAAATTCTTCGCCATGAACGCAAAGACCACGCAAAAGGTGAGCACGATCAGGTAGCGGGTTTCCGGCGTCGCATACGGCCCCGTCATCATGTGACCGAACATCTCGCGCGGCGGTGCGGTGATCGTGCCGCTCGAATTGTAGTTCACCCACCACGGCACCTTATTGAACATCCAAATCAGGAAGAACTGCGCGGCAAACGTGGCGACCGCCAAGTAAAATCCCTTAATCCGTAGGCTCGGAATACCGAAGAAAATCCCGATCACGGCAGAGACCCCACCCGACAACAAGAAGACGACGAATATATTCAATTCGGGAAATGCGGTTGTGATCTTGTAGGCCGAATAGGCGCCGACCGCCATGAACGCGCCGGTTCCAAGAGAGATCAAACCCGCATAGCCGGTCAGGATATTCAACCCGAGCGCCGCGATGGTAAAGATCAGCATCGGGATAAGGACGGCCTGCAGCATGTATTCCGTCGCGATAAACGGCACGACCAAATAGGCGACCATGATCACGGCGATGACGAACCAACGGTCCTGCGCAATCGGGAAGATCGCTTGATCGTTAGAATAGGTCGTCTTGAATTGTCCGGTCTCGCGATAGAACATCGACTATACCCTCTCGATGATCCGCTCGCCGAACAGGCCCTGCGGACGGAAAAACAGAAATACCATGGCCAGCATATAGGCGAACCAGTTTTCGATGGCCCCGCCGACAGCCGGGCCCCAATAAACCTCAGCGACCTTTTCGCCGATACCGATGATCAAGCCACCGATAATGGCGCCGGGAACGGAGGTAAATCCACCGAGGATCAGGACCGGCAAGGCCTTAAAGGCGATCAGCGACAACGAGAACTGGACGCCGCTCTTGGCGCCCCACATGATGCCGGCGACGAGGGCGACGATGCCCGCGACGGACCAGACAGTCACCCAGATCACCTTCAGCGGAATGCCGATGGAAAGCGCGGCTTGGTGATCATCGGCCACGGCCCGCAAGGCCCGGCCCATGGGCGTGAATTGGAAAAACAACGCCAGCCCCGCGACCAATGCAGCACCTACAGCGGCCGCGATGACGTCAAAACTGTTTATCAGCATGCCGCCGACATCCATCGAAATTTCCGGAATGCCGATATCCAACGCTTTCACGTTCGCGCCCCAGATCAACTCGCCAAAACCCTCAAGGAAGAGGGCGAGACCGATTGTCGACATAAAGAGAATGATATCCGGCTGGTTCACTAAATGGCGCAGAATCAGATATTCGATCACGTAGGCAAGGCCGACCATCACGCCCATGGTGATGATCATCGCGAGCCAGATCGGCACCCCATGGCCCATTAGGCCGACCAAGGTCAGCGCGGCGAACAGCACCATAATGCCCTGGGCGAAGTTGAATACGCCCGAAGCCTTGAAGATCAGGACGAACCCGAGCGCCACCAGCGAGTACAAAACACCCGTCAGTAACCCGTTGACCACCACTTCCCCGAAGAAGACGGGAAAATCCTCGGCGATCATCGTGAACGGCTGGATCGTTATAGCGTGAAGAAATTCCATCGGCCTTAGCGCTCCCTTGCCGCTTAATCGTGCGAAACGCCGAGATAGGCGTCGATGACTTCTTGATTGCCCCGAACCTCGTCCGGCGTGCCGTCGGCGATCTTACGACCGTAATCCAAAACCACGACGCGGTCGGAAATATCCATAACCACACCCATATCGTGCTCGATCAGCGCGATCGTCGTCCCGAATTCATCATTCACATCGAGGACGAAACGGCACATGTCTTCTTTTTCTTCGGAATTCATGCCCGCCATCGGTTCATCGAGCAGCAACAGATCGGGTTCCGCCGCCAGTGCCCGGCCCAATTCCACGCGCTTTTGCAATCCGTAGGGCAAGCGACCGACCGGCGTTTTGCGAATGGCCTGAATTTCCAGGAAATCGATGATCTCCTCGACCTTGGCCCGATGCTCCAATTCTTCCCGCTTCGCCGGACCGAAATGCAAAGCTTGCCACAGGAAGTTCTTATTCATCTTCGTATTGCGACCCGTCATTATATTGTCGAGGGTCGTCATCCCCCGAAACAGGGCAATATTCTGGAACGTCCGGGCGATGCCTTGGCGCGCCGACTCGTCGGGGCGCATTTCCGGGCGCTGCACGCCTTTGTAGGAAATGACACCTTCGTTGGGATGATAAAATCCGTTGATGACGTTCAGCATCGATGATTTACCGGCGCCGTTCGGGCCGATAATGGCGCGAATTTCGCCTTCCTTAATATCGAAGCTGACGTTGTCCAACGCCTTCACGCCGCCAAACCTGAGCGAAATATCGCTGACCGACAGCAAGACGTCGCCGATCCGCTCCTGGCGTTTGGCGAGAATATCGCCGTTTTCCGTGATGCTCATATCTTCGCTTACTCCGCGGCCTGCGCGACGGCGGGCGCCGCGACATCGACATTGTTGATCTCGAGATCCGCCGCCAACGTACCTTTGCGGCCGTCTTCGTAGGTCACTTCGGTCTCAATGTGGCATTGCGTGGCGTCCGAATAGAGCGCATCGATCAACGGTCCGTATTTTTCGGCGATAATCGTGCGGCGCACCTTACGGGTGCGCGTCAGCTCGCCATCATCCGGATCAAGCTGCTTGTGCAAGATCAGGAAGCGCTTGATTTGCGAGCCACCCAACTGCGGATCCTCCGCCAAATCGCGGTTCACCTGTTCGATATGCTCGCGAATCATTTGATGAACCGCGGGAAGACTCGTGAGCTCCTGATAACTCGCATAGGAGATCGCGTTCCGCTCGGCCCAATTGCCCATCGCTTCGAGATCGATGTTGATGAATGCCGAGACGTAATCCCGCCCGTCCCCAAAGGTCACGGCTTCAAATATATCGGAGAAGAACTTCAGCTTATTCTCAAGATACTTCGGCGCGAACATCGTGCCGTTGTTCAGTTTGCCGACATCCTTGGCCCGATCAATAATCTTGAGGTGACCATCATCGTCGAAATAGCCGGCATCACCGGTATGACACCAACCGTCCGCGGTCTTCATTTCCGCGGTAGCTTCCGGGTTTTTAAAATATTCTTGGAAAATGCCGGGGCTCTTGAACATGACCTCGCCGTTTTCAGCGATCTTGATATCAACGTCATAGGCGGGCTTGCCGACCGTATCTGACTTGATCTCGCCATTCGGCTGGATCGTCACGAACACGCTGGACTCGGTCATGCCATAAAGCTGTTTCAGGTTGAAACCGATGCCACGATAGAACTTGAAGATATCCGGTCCGATCGCCTCGCCCGCCGTATACCCGAGCCGCACCCGGCTGAGACCGAGCGCGTTTTTCAGCGGCGCATAGACACAAATATTACCAAGGGCATACATCAGCCGCGCACCCAAAGGAACCGGCTCCCCATCGAGGATCTTCAATCCGTATTCTTTCGCGTGATCCATAAAGTAGCTGAACAGCTTCCGCTTGATCGCACTCGCATCCTCGATGCGGATCATCACCGTGGTCAGCAGGTTCTCGAATATGCGCGGCGGCGCAAAGAAAAACGTCGGCCCGACTTCGAACACGTCATTCAATACCGTATCGGCTGATTCCGGACAGGCCACGCAGAAGCCCGCACACAGCGATTCACCGTAAGAGAAGATATGATCGCCGACCCAGGCCATCGGAAGGTAGGCCAGAATTTCGTCGTCCTCGCACAAGCCTTCGAACTTCACTGCGTTCAGAGAACTGACCAAAATATTCGTATAATTCAGCACCACACCCTTCGGCCGGCCCGTCGTGCCCGAAGTATAAAGCATGATCGATGTGTCGGACGCTTGACCTTTTGCCACTTCCTGCAGGAAGAAATCCGGATTGGCGGTATCGAAATTTTGCCCTTCCTCGATCAGATCGTCGTAAGAGTGCAGAAAAGGCACATCGTAATTGCGCAACCCGCGCGGATCGCAATACAGGAGCACTTCTACTTTTGGGCAACGATCCTTGATCTCCAGGACCTTATCGACCTGCTCTTGATTCTCAGCGATAACGAAGCGGGATTCAGCATGTTCCAAAACGTACTGTGTCTCCTCGGCCACCGAATCCTGGTAAATCGGCACCGGCACAGCGCCGATCGATTGAGCCGCCAAGACGGTCCAGTAAAGCCGGGGCCTGTTATCGCCGATTATGGAAATCTTATCGCCACGCTTGAGACCGCGGACATGCAGCCCACAGGCAATCTTCCGAACTTCGTTGGCGACTTCGCGCCAAGTGGAGGTTTGCCAAATACCAAGATATTTTTCGCGCATCGCCGCGCGATTGCCGCGAATCTCCGCATTCCATAATAATAGTTTTGGGCCCGTATCATGTACGGAAAGGTCTGGCAGAGCACTCTGCATTGTCGCCATCCTAACTTCCTCCCTGGGACCTCGCGGCAGCACCACGCGCGGTCCAGTTGGTCCGGCCTATCTTGTCACGCATACGGCAAGCTTTCGCCGTTGCGCGGTCATTAGAATCCCCTTACCCCCGGAGCGCAGCCTTGTTTTATTCTATTTTGGCTCTAATACGCCGTCCCGAGGGGCGGACACTGGTACCTCTTGAGCATCGGAGCGTCAAGGACAAGAGAGGGAACGTCATCGTGACAATGTGATCGAGAGTTAAACATAAGGCTCTCTCGCGCTTTTCTTCCCAGATGAATTAAGTATATCTACGGGACGCGCGTATCCCATCGAACGAATGGACGGCCATTCACATAGAGAAGCCGAGCACAGTTTATTCGAGGGAGTTTCAACCGTGACAATCACCGGTCAAGACAATTTGAAAACGCGCCGTAGCCTTCAGGCCCGCGGCAAGAGCGTCGACTACTACAGCATCGAGGCCGCAGGCGAAGCGCTTGGCGTCGACCTTTCCACATTGCCCTTTTCCTTAAAGGTCCTGATGGAAAACCTTTTACGCTCAGAGAACGGACGTACCGTCACGACGAAAGACGTCGAGGCCTTGGCCGATTGGCTGAAGGAACGCCACAGCACAGCGGAAATCGCCTACCGGCCCGCGCGCGTGCTATTGCAGGATTTCACTGGCGTTCCGGCGGTGGTCGATTTAGCCGCCATGCGCGACGCGATGGCTGAGATGGGTGGAGACCCCGATAAGATCAACCCGTTGTCGCCGGTCGATCTGGTCATCGACCACTCAGTGATGATCGACGAGTTCGGCACGCCGGGCGCCTTCGACAAGAACGTCGAGATGGAGTTCGAGCGCAACGGCGAGCGTTATGAATTTCTGCGCTGGGGCCAATCGGCATTTGATAATTTCCGTATCGTCCCGCCGGGCACCGGCATTTGCCACCAAGTGAACCTTGAATATTTGGCCCGTTGCGTGTGGACGTCCGAAGACAGCGACGGCAAGACCGTCGCCTATCCCGACACGCTGGTCGGCACGGACAGCCATACAACGATGGTCAACGGTATGGGCGTCCTCGGATGGGGTGTCGGCGGCATTGAGGCGGAAGCCGCAATGCTCGGCCAAGCCAGCTCCATGGTCATTCCCGACGTCGTCGGCTTCCGTATGACCGGAGCCATGCCCGAAGGTGCGACCGCCACCGACCTGGTATTGACGGTCGTCCAAATGCTGCGGCAAAAGGGCGTGGTGCAGAAATTCGTCGAATTCTACGGCCCCGGCCTGGATAATTTGACGCTGGCCGACCGAGCCACCATCGCCAATATGGCACCGGAATATGGCGCCACCTGCGGTATTTTTCCGATCGACAACGAGACCTTGAACTACCTTCGTCTAACGGGTCGCGACGACGATCAAATCCAACTGGTCGAAGCTTATGCGAAGGCGCAAGGCATGTGGCGCGGCGCGGAGCCGGCCTTCAGCGATACGATGGAACTCGACCTCTCCACGGTCGAGGCGTCGCTCGCCGGACCAAAACGTCCGCAGGACCGGGTAACGCTCTCCGATATGGCGCCCGCCAGCATGACGGCGATGGATGAGATGGGCGCCGGGGCCGCGACACCGGTCGCCAACAGCGATTATGCCATTGATCCCGCCGATGTCGTCATCGCGGCGATTACCAGCTGCACCAACACCTCGAACCCGAGCGTTATGATCGCCGCCGGATTGGTCGCCAAGAAGGCCAATGAACTCGGCCTCCAGGTGAAACCGTGGGTGAAGACCTCCCTCGCGCCCGGAAGCCAAGTCGTGCAGGATTATCTGGAAACTGCCGGTCTGCAGGAGCATCTCGATGCGCTCGGCTTCAACATCGTCGGTTTCGGCTGCACCACCTGTATCGGTAATTCGGGCCCACTGCCGGCCGACATTCACGACGCCATCGTCCAAGGCGATGTCGCGGTGGGTGCGGTTCTCTCGGGCAACCGCAACTTCGAGGGCCGGGTCCATCCGTTGACCAAGCTCAACTATCTGGCATCGCCGCCATTGGTCGTCGCTTACGCCATCGCCGGGACGCTATCGCTCGATATGCGGAACGATCCGCTCGGTGAGAATGCCGACGGCGAGCCGGTCTACCTGAAGGACATCTGGCCGACGAATCAGGAAATTCAGGAAACCCTCAACGCGTCCTTAACACCCGCGATGTTCCGCGCCCGTTACGACAATGTGCTTGAAGGCCCGGATCAGTGGAAAAACATCCAGACCAGCGGTGGACGCACCTATAACTGGGACATCGGCTCAACCTATGTGCAGCAACCACCATATTTCGAGAAGATGTCCAAAGAGCCCGGGACTTTCTCCGATATCCACGGCGCACGGTCGCTCGCGGTGCTCGGGGATTCGGTGACCACGGATCACATCTCGCCCGCGGGATCGATCATGAAGGACAGCCCGGCCGGTGAATTCTTGATGGAGCATCAGGTTCGCCCGAGCGACTTCAATTCCTACGGCGCACGGCGCGGCAATCACAAGATCATGATGCGCGGCACCTTCGCCAATATCCGTATTCGCAACGAAATGGCGGAAGGCAAGGTCGGCGGCTACTCCAAACATTATCCCGATCAAACAGTCGCGCCGATGTACACGGTCGCAATGCAATATCAGGATGAAGGCGTGCCGTTGATCGTCGTCGGCGGTGAGGAATACGGCACCGGCTCGTCGCGCGACTGGGCGGCGAAGGGCACGGTGCTGCTGGGTATCAAGGCAGTTATCGTCGAAAGCTTCGAGCGTATTCACCGTTCGAACCTAGTCGGCATGGGCGTGCTCCCCCTCGAATTCCAGGGTGGCGCCACTCGAGAGAGTCTGAAACTCGACGGCAGCGAGCTGTTCGACATCACCGGGATTGAGGCGGACATCACGCCGGGCATGGATGTAGACTGCCGCATCACGCGCGCCGATGGCTCGACCGAGGACATCAAAGTGACCTGTCGGATCGACACGTTCGATGAGGTCGAGTACTATCGCCATGGCGGTATCTTGCAGTACGTTCTGCGCGATCTCGCGGCCGCGTAATTCGCGATACGCGTCGATAATGGAAACGTATCAAACGCCCATTCCACACCGGGGTGGACGTATTGCTTCACTGCAACGTGATTGGTTGCCGACCGCAACTCGACATAGTTTTGGGTGCATGAAAAACTTCATACGCATTTTGACGCTCTGCGTCGCAACAACGCTTGTACCGTTGAGCGGTGCATTCGCGGAGGACCGACCGGTGGTGGTGGAATTATTCACCAGCCAGGGGTGTTCATCATGCCCGCCGGCGGAAGCGTATATGCGCGAGCTCGCGGACCGGAAAGATATCCTCGCGTTGGAATTTCATGTCGACTATTGGGATTACATCGGCTGGAAAGACAAGTTCGCGAAACGCGCGTTCACGAACCGCCAGCAAGGTTATGTCTACAGCCTGAAGGGACGCTACAAATACACCCCGCAAATGGTCGTTGGCGGCGTCTCTCACGCGGTCGGCTCCAAACGCGGCGTGATCGAAGCGGAGATCAAGCGGCGCAAGCAATCAATGGGCGCCGGTCCAAAGATAGACGTCCGCAAAGAAAATGGTGAAATCGTCGCCAGGATCGGAGCGGGCGAGGCGAACGGCGTCTACGACATCGTTTTCGTTACTTTCGACAAGAATCACTCGACGGAAGTGAAACGAGGCGAGAACAAAGGCAAGACCTTGGTCAATGCGCGCGTGGTCCGGGAATACGACATGCTCGGCAGTTGGAGCGGCGAACCAGTAAACCTTCGCATTCCGATTGCCGGCCGCCCGGGTAACGGCGGCTGCGCCATCCTCGTGCAGAAGCGCGAATACGGTGAAATCGTCGCTGCCGTCAGCCTGCCCTTCGACAGTTAGGGATTAAGCAATAATCGGTCATTCCGGGGCCCAAAGGGAACCCGGAACTATAGCTTGAGAACCGCCAATGGCTCACCGATCGAAGTGTTTCTCTCAGGACCTAATTCCGGATAACGCAAACGCGCTTCTGGAATGACATAAAGTGGAAACAGCCGCTAACTAACCGCCGAACGCCGCCGTCATGATATGCGACATCCGTTTGGCATAGGCCGCCGGGTCGGTCACCGGCTCGCCCTCGATGATCCGGGCCTGGTCGAGCAGTAAATGTGCCGCGTCCTTTAAAGTATCAGCAGCTCCGCTTTCCGCCGCTTTCGCCGCAAGCCCCGTGATCAATGCATGTTTCGGATTGAGCTCGAGCACCCTTGGCGTGATCGCCGTCAGCTGACCCTGCTGCTTCAACAAGCGCTGCAGGTTCATATCGAGATCGTTCTCGCCCGCCACCAGACACACCGCGCTATCGGTAAGCCGACTTGAACTGCGGACATCTTGCACCGCCTCACCCAGCTCCAACTTAATGAGCGCGACCAGCGCATCCATGCCCTTGGCTTCTTCTTCCGTCTGTTTTGTCTCTTCCGGCGCGTCCGCATGCTTGATCTTGTCGAGATCGTCGCCGCCCCGTGTCACCGATTTGAACGGCTTCGTTTCGTAAACGCCGACAGTCGGGACCCAAAATTCGTCGATGGGATCGTTCATCAACAGAACCTCGATTCCCTTGGCGCGGAAACCTTCGAGCTGCGGGCTGCGCTGGATCGCGTCCATATCGTCACCGGCGATATAATAGATCGCTTCCTGACTGTCCTTCATACGGCCGATATATTCGTCCAGGCTCACGAGGTCATCGCCTGCCGTGGACCGGAATCGTACCAGCTTCGTCAGTTTCTCGCGGTGTTCGAAATCTTCGTACAAGCCTTCCTTGAGCACCGGCCCGAACGCCTCCCAGAAAACCGCATAGGCCTCTGTGTCTTTCTCCGCCTTTTCCGTCAACGCATTGATGACGCGGCTGGTGACGCCGGCCTTGATCCGCGCCAGCACCGTGTTGTTCTGCAACAACTCGCGGCTGACGTTGAGCGGTAGATCCTCCGAATCAATAACGCCCCGTAGAAACCGCAACCAGGACGGTACCAGATGCTCGCAATCGTCGGTGATGAAGACGCGCTTTACATAGAGCTTCACGCTGCCCTTGCGCTCCGGATGGAAAAGATCGAATGGGCGGGCTGTCGGCACATAGAGCAGGCCGGAATACTCGATCATCCCCTCGGCCCGGAAATGCAGCGTGAGCCACGGGTCGTCGATAGCGTGGGAGACGTGGTGGTAAAATTCCTTATGTGCGGCCTCGTCGACCTCCGACTTCGGGCGCGCCCAAATCGCCGACGCCTGATTGAGGCGCTCGCCGACCGGCGCATCCTCGCCGCCGCCGGTTTCGCTCAGCGAGATCGGAAACGAGATATGGTCGGAATACGTCTTAACGATTTGCCGGAGCCGCGCCGCTTCCAGGTATTCATCCGCCTCTTTTTTCAGATGCAAGATAACCCGCGCGCCCCGTTCGGCATCATCGTCGGGCTCTATAGTGAACTCGCCCATGCCGTCGGATTTCCACTGCCAACCTTCGTCCTCGCCCGCCTTGCGCGTCGTCACCGTCACTTCGTCCGCGACCATAAATGCCGAATAGAAGCCGACGCCGAACTGGCCGATTACATTGACGTCGCCGGAGGCGTCATCTTTCTCTTTCTTTGCCTCCGCGACCGAATCGATGAACGCGGCGGTGCCCGAGCGCGCGATGGTGCCCAGATTATCGATCAAGTCCTGATGGCTGAGGCCGATCCCATTATCGGTAAGGGTCAGTGTCCGCGCCGCTTTATCGAAACTGATATCGATCCGGTAATCACTGTCTCCCGCCGCCAAACTGGCGTCGGTCACCGCGGCATAGCGCAGGCGGTCGCAGGCGTCGGACGCGTTCGAAATCAACTCACGCAGAAAAATTTCCTTTTCGCTGTAGAGTGAATTGGCGACGATATTGAGAAGGCGGCTGACTTCGGCCTGAAATTGATGCCGTTCGCCACCGCTCGCGGATTTGTCCGACGCTTTTTTTGATTTTGCTTTGGCCATGATGAAATCCCCAAACCTGAATAAAATCCTCGAGCGGTATATGTGGCGGAATGACCCGTATCGCAAGTCCTTGTCCGACTCTCATAAGTGTTAAGGGGGTGAAATGGATGATGATCTAAGTTGGAACCGCCAACGCCTGGTCGCGGAAATCAAAACCGATGCCCAACGAACAGCCGACCATACTGGCCGGGCGGTGTTCTCCCAACGCGTCCTGGAGGCCATTGGTACGGTACCGCGCGAGAAATTCGTGCCCGAGGGCGCACAGCGAAACGCCTATGCCAACCGGCCGCTTTCCATCGGTCACGGCCAAACAATCTCCCAGCCCTATATCGTCGCTCTGATGACCGACCTACTCAATCTGAGGCCAACCGACAGGGTACTCGAGATCGGCACCGGTTGCGGTTATCAAACCGCCGTCCTCGCTGAATTGGCGGCACATGTCTTCACGGTCGAGCTCATCCCGGAGCTGCAAATGGAAGCGCGGGACCGGCTCGAAGCGCTCGGATACGGCAATATCAGCTTCCGTTTGGGAGACGGCTGGCGAGGTTGGCCGGAAAAAGCACCCTTCGACGCCATCATTGTGACCGCCGCACCGGCGACATTGCCATCCGCTTTGACCGCACAATTGGCGACCGGTGGGCGCTTACTGGTTCCGGTTGGGCGCCAGCACGAGACGCAATTCCTTACCCGTATTCTGCGCCGGGAAGACAGCGAGCTTGAGGAAGAGCGCGGCCTGCCGGTGGCTTTCGTCCCTTTGGTGAAAACGGAATAGAAATTCCGGCGAACCCGGCTAGCATTCGGGTACCGGAAACCGTTATATATTTGCTATGTCCGAAGTATCAACAAAACCGCCCGGCTTCGACGAAGCATCGATCGCGTTCCTGCACAATTGGGAGCCGTCGAAGCGCCATGACCGGCCGCTGACGGAAGGCGGCCAGAAATTCGAACTCACTTCCGACTTCGAGCCCGCGGGCGATCAACCGCAAGCCATTGCCGAGTTGATCGAAGGTTTGGACGGCGGTGCCCGGGATCAGGTGTTGTTGGGTGTCACCGGGTCCGGCAAAACCTTTACGATCGCGCATGTCATCCAGAAGGTACAACGCCCGACCATCGTGCTCGCGCCGAACAAGACCCTGGCGGCGCAGCTTTACGGCGAGATGAAGGAATTCTTCCCGAACAACGCGGTCGAATATTTCGTCTCCTATTACGATTATTATCAACCCGAAGCCTATGTGCCGCGCACTGACACTTTCGTGGAGAAGGAAGCTTCGGTGAACGAGCAGATCGACCGTATGCGCCACTCCGCGACGCGGTCGTTGCTGGAGCGCGACGACGTGATCATCGTCGCCAGTGTTTCCTGTATCTATGGTATCGGCGCGGTCGAAACTTATTCGAAGATGGTCGTGACCGTGACGTCGGGCTCGCAAATTGATCCGTCCGGCCTGCTGCGCCAATTGGTCGAACTGCAATACCGCCGCAACGACGGCAATTTCCAACGGGGCACGTTCCGGGTGCGCGGCGATACGATCGAGATTTTCCCGGCGCACTACGAGGATCGCGCCTGGCGCGTCTCGCTCTTCGGCGATGAGGTCGAGGCCATCCACGAGTTCGATCCGCTGACCGGCGAGAAAATGGGCGAGCTCGACGCGGTTCGAATCTACGCCAACAGTCACTATGTGACACCCAAGCCAACCTTGCAGCAGGCCGTCATCGGCATTCGCCAGGAATTGCAGGGCCGCCTGCCGGGTTTGGAAGCCGCGAACCGTTTGCTCGAGGCCCAGCGCTTGGAGCAACGCACCACGTTCGATCTGGAGATGATCGAGTCGACCGGCTCCTGTGCTGGAATCGAGAATTATTCCCGCTATCTAACCGGGCGCAACCCGGGCGAGCCGCCGCCGACCCTGATCGAATATGTGCCCGACCATGCGCTGATGATCATCGACGAGAGCCATGTTACCGTCCCGCAGATCGGCGGCATGTACAAAGGCGATTACGCGCGGAAATCAACGCTCTCGGAATACGGCTTCCGGCTACCCTCCTGCATCGACAATCGGCCGTTAAAATTCGAGGAATGGGAGGCGATGCGCCCGCAAACCATCTTCGTCTCAGCGACGCCGGGGCCGTGGGAGCTAAACCAGACCGGCGGTGTCTTCACCGAGCAGGTGGTACGCCCAACCGGTCTGACCGATCCGGTTTGCCACATCCGGCCGACGGAAACCCAGGTCGACGACGTCATGGCGGAATGCCACAAGGCCGTCGCCGCCAACGAACGGGTGCTGATCACCACCCTGACCAAACGCATGGCGGAAGATCTGACCGAATACATGGTCGAGGCAGGATTGAAGGTCCGCTATATCCACTCGGACGTGGACACGTTGGAGCGGATCGAGATCATCCGCGATCTACGGCTCGGCGTCTTCGACATTCTGATCGGCATCAACTTGTTACGCGAGGGTCTCGACATCCCGGAATGCGCGCTGGTCGCCATCTTGGATGCGGACAAGGAAGGATACCTGCGGTCCAAAACCTCCTTGGTACAAACCATTGGGCGGGCGGCGCGCAATATCGACGGGCGGGTACTGCTCTATGCCGACCGTATCACCGTGTCGTTGGAATACGCATTGAGCGAGACCGAACGCCGGCGTGGGCGACAGGAAGAGTATAACAGAGCGCACGGCATTACCCCCGAGTCGGTCAAGAAACAGATCGGCGACATCATGGAGAGCGTCTACGAGCGCGACCGGATGATGGTCGACGTGGGACCGGGAGCCGAGCATCTCGTCGGTATGAGCCTGAAACATTATATCGGCGAGCTCGAAACTCAGATGCGTCATGCGGCGGCCGATCTGGAGTTTGAGACCGCGGCAATGCTGCGCGACGAAATCAGCCGCCTCGAAGCCTATGATTTGGACATGCCGGCCGATTCTGTCCCAATCAATTCGGAAATCGCCGCTACCATCAAAGGCATGCCGGGCGCTCTGGCACCAAAAGCGAAAAAAACATACGGCGCGCAACAGCGCGGCAAGAAAAAGGGCAAACGCGGGCGGCGCGGATGATGTAAGTGCGACACATCTCCCGTCCACTCATTTTGCGCCATATCAATTTGGCGAATGTAGCTGGTGACCTATAGTTCTATCTTAAGAATTGGCGTTGGAAATCGCCGCATTCTGTCTGCAAGTAAGGAGATACACCCATGTCCTACACATTAGAAGATTTTGCCACCGATTGCCGTAATGCGCTCCGCGCCGATCCCGGCCAGAGCGGCCAGGAAAAGGTTATGGATTATGTGCGCAAGGCACTTCGCGACGAAGAGTTCGTCGCCGCGAACGTGCCGGAAACACTGCCCACGGATCGGAATGTCATTTACCAGGACGAGGAGCTTGGGTTCCTGATCTGCGCGCACAATAATCCGGGCGCCAAGAAAGGGTATCCGCATGATCACGGATCGACCTGGGCAATCTACGGACAAGCGGTCGGCGAGACCGAGATGACGGATTGGAAAGTTGTCGAGGCCGGCGATAGCCCCAAAACGGCCACGAAAGTCGCCTTGGATAAGAGCTATCATCTGAAGCCTGGCGACGCTCACCTCTATCCGGCCGGCGCGATCCATGCACCGATGCGGGACGGCCCGACTCGCCTCATCCGCATTGAAGGCGCTGATACTTCGAAACTCGAACGCACGCGTATCGAACCGGCCTGACGGGCGAAACCTGTCACGGTTACCGTTTGATCTTCACCAGCAACATCAACGGGATCGCGGAGAACGCCGCCAAGGCATAGAGCGCGAAGGAATTGGCGTAGCCGACCATCAGTGCTTGGCGGTTCACTTCGGAGCCGAGTGCGGCCAAACCCTGTACCGATTCGAAGGACCAGAGGCCCATGACCTCCGGGTAACGCGCGATGTCGGTGAAGGCGCTGATATTTTCCGACAATTCCGAATAGCTGATCTTGCCGGTCCGCGAGACCGTCAGCACGCTCACTGAGATGAAGATGCTGCTGCCGAAATTGCGTAGCAGATGAAAAATCGAGGAAGCATCTGGAAACAGCCGTACCGGCAACGTTGCGAAAGCAACGATGGAAAGTGGTACCCACATCACCGCCGAGCCGATGCCTTGGAGGATGCCGCTCAAGGCGATGGTCAATGGATCGACCTCAAGATTGAACAGCGCCATGTTCCAGCCCGAAACACCAATCGCCGCAACGCCTAAGATCATGCCGATCCTCGGGTCGAACTTGGCGATTTGCGCGACCACGAAAAATCCCAGCACCATCCCGGCACCCCGCGCCGCCAGCAAAACCCCGATCATCGAATCCGGATAACCCATGAGATTCTGCAACATGGTCGGAATCATCACGGTCGGCGTGATATTCAGCATCCCGTATATAAATACGAGCGCGAGGCCGATGGAAAAATTACGATCCCTAAAGAGTTCCCGTTTTATAAACGGATTATCGGTCGTCGCCGAATGCACCAGGAAGACCCAAAGCGCCGCCACGATAACCGCGAGATATCCCCAAATTTCATAGGATTCGAACCAATCCTGGCGCTCGCCACGATCCATCATCAATTGCGCGCAGGTGATTACGAGCGAGAACATCAGGAACCCGGTCCAATCGAGATTGCTTTTCGATCTTTCGCCCGGGTCATGTACCCAGAGCCAAACAAACAGCAGCGTTGCGGCGCACATCGGTAGGATCAGGATAAAAACGAAACGCCAGTTGTATTCCTCGGCGAGATAGCCTCCCAGGACCGGAGCGATCGCCGGGCCGAGCACTACCGACATGCCGAAGATACCTTGCGCAAAAGCGCGGCGTTCCGGCGGATAGACGGCCACGATAATCGCCTGGGAGAGCGGCACCAACGGCGCCCCGAACGCCCCTTGGCCAATCCGATAGATCAGCAGCGGTATCAGCGTGTCGGCCGTCGCGCAGAGCAACGAGCTGACCGAGAAACCGACAATGGACCACAGAATGACCTTGCGATGGCCCCATCGGGAGACCATCCAGCCCGTGGCCGGTGTAACGACCGCGGTCGCGATGACGTTCAATGTCACCACCCACGACACTTCTTCCGGCGTCGCTGCCAATGCGCCCTGCAATTGGGGCAACACGACATTCACTATTGTCAATGTCACCGCATAAAGCATGGTGCACAGCGACATCGCCAAAAGGATGAGGCCGCGCGGAATCGATTTTGTATCAGTGGCGGCCATTCACATCACGATCAATGGTGGGGTCACACCCGATATCTAGCACCTTTGCATCATCTCGTCCCTGCCACACGGTGTGATTCATTCCCCTTTTCAAGACGCCCGTCAACGTGTGACAGCCCGCACAGCGCGTCTAAATTTCGCCGCTTATGATCATAGTTACGGCAGTTTTCCGCCCGGACCATGCCTCAAAGTGAAAGCACGGTTGGGACGAACGAAACAGATCGGGAATTTGACACATGCAGCAACTCACCTTCGTCGCTTCTGTCGCCGGCCTACTCATGCTGATGGCCTTCTTCGGCGTCGCCTCACTCTTCGACGGCGCTCCCTTCGACACCCCGCTCGACACGCTCTACGCGGCGCCAGCGGATCGTATCGCACTTCGCGTGATCAACTAGTCCCGACCATAGGCCGCTTGCAACCGGCCTATATCATCCCCAAATAACATTTGCGGCCCAGGACCGAAGGTCTGGGCCGTTTAGGGGGAGCCTCACGGTCCTCAATTACTACAGCCACTCGCTCACCGCATGGAGGAGGCGCTGCACATGTCTCGTGTTTCATTATTCAATAGCCCTTTGATGTTGGGCTTCGAGGATTTCGAGCGGACGCTCGACCGAATCTCAAAGATGCAAACGGAGGGCTACCCGCCCTACAACATCGAACAGGTCGGCGACAACCAACTCAGTATTACTCTCGCCGTCGCCGGTTTCTCCGAAGAGAATCTGTCGATCGAGCTTGAGGACAACCAACTCGTCATTCGTGGGCAGCAAACG
>JABJCS010000615.1 GCA_018665505.1 Alphaproteobacteria bacterium | reverse complement strand
CGGCGGTCGGGAACATTAACAAGCTGTAAATAGCGCCTGGCACCATCATCTCTCGCGACCCGATCAAGGTGAGAGCGACGAAGATCGCGAGCGTGCCATTCTGCAATCCACACTCCAGCGTGATGGCAGTCTGCTGCGATTCACCCAACTGGCCAACCTTACTGAGCGCGAGCGCCAATCCCATCATCAACAGGTTCAGAGACAGGGTCACTGGACCCGCTTGTATGAAATACTCGATGATGTTCTGCCGTTCCGCATAGATCGCCCCGACAATGATCACGATGAAAAGTATCGTGGCGACCATTCGGGCTATGCGCTCAAAGCCTTCGGCAAAGTTGGGCGCATAGCGGTTCGTGACCATACCGATGATCACCGGCACCGTGGTTATGGCGAAGACACCGAAGATGGTGCGGCCGATGGAAAGCTCAGGCGCCGTCGCCGCATCCATGAAATGGAGGACCGAGAAACTGACGATTAACGGCAGGCTGACGACGGAGAGCAAGCTAATAACCGCGGTCAACGAGACCGAAAGCGCGGTGTCACCGCGGGCCAGATTAGGTCATGAGATTCGAGGTAACGCCGCCGGGACAAGCGGCGATGATCATCACGCCCACGGCCAAGGCTGGATCGATCCTCCAGAACGACAGCAAAGCGAACGCCACCAGCGGCAAGAAGAACATCTGACTGACGGCGCCAACTAAGAAATCCTTGGGCTGGACGGCAACACGTTTGAAATCCGCAAGCGTAAGCTCGAGGCCGACGGAGAACATGATGAACGCCAACGACAACGGCAGAAAAATCTGAGTAATGGTGTTCCCGTTTTCCATGCTTTCTCCGAACTGGCAGTGTCATCGGCGACATTAGATACAATGGATATTGATGAGCCTTGTCACCCTATATTTCCACAACCAATCCATCGTAAGCACATTCCTCCGGGACGCGGTTGGCCATGGCCAGCATTTCGGGGGACATGTGCGTCAGGATCGTGCGTTTGGCTTGGAACTCGTCCCAGTGCTCGATCACGTCGGGGTAGTTCATGTGGAAGCGCACGGGCTTTTCGTAGAAATAGGACTCGCAGATGAATAGATCCGCGTCCTTGGAGATTTTCGGCAAGTGTTTGGTCCACGACGTATCACCCGTGTAGGAGACAGTTTTACCGCCTGCCTCCACGCGCAGCGATGTCGGATGGGTCTGCGGTGTATGGTTCGCTGGATAGGGAGTGACCACGGCGTGCTCGCCGACTTTGTTCGGCTTCATGATTTCCATCTCGACGAAGGTGAGATCGAACTTCGGCACCATGACGTCGCTGCCTGGTAGCATCGATCCCATCATCTCGCGCAGTCGCGCTTCCGTATCGCGGGGGCCCGCAATGATAAGCGGCTTTGTACGTTTCGCGGCTAGCATCGCGTCCAGCAACATCGAGGGAATACCCGAGCAATGATCGGCGTGAATATGGGAGAAAATGACGGCATCGAGCGACGCATGCTTTATGCCTGCTTGCTGGAGGGCGACGAGTGACGTGGCGCCAAACTCGATGGCGTATCGGAAGCCTTCCACATCGACAACGAAACACGAATTAAATCGCCCACCGGAGCCGAACGCGTCCCCGCAGCCAGCAAAAGTGACAGTGTCCGTTTTTGGCATATCCATTCCCACTTTCGTCTGTAAAGTTTTACAGAATAATACAGTCGCCTCGAGCCCCAAAGTCTTGAACCGCCGGGCGGTTTTGCAAATATAGACTACATGGACAAAACGGCAATTTTCAAACCCCGTTGCGCATCAACTGCTCCGCTTAATCATCGAATCAGCGGTATTGTATTACTGTGCATGGGGTCGTTCCGTCATTTTTATTGTCTCGCCTCTTGTCGGCTCTATCGCTGCACCTTTTCGGCCTCCCTTTCCCGCATCACGACACGGTGTAAATCATTTGCTACACTCCCTGGGGCATCTGGAGGTTTGAGACATGCATGATCTGGTCATTCGGAACGCGAAAATCGTCGATGGGACCGGCGCCGACGCGTATTCAGGCGATATCGCCATCGATGGCGGAACCATCGCCCAAGTTGGAGGGACCGCGAGCGCGGGCAAGCGGGAGATCGCGGCGGATGGCGCCATGGCTTCGCCCGGCTGGGTCGACGTGCACACGCACTACGACGGCCAAGTGACCTGGGACCCGGTCGTCAGCCCCTCTAGCTGGCATGGAGTGACCAGCATCGTCATGGGCAATTGCGGCGTCGGCTTCGCACCGGTCAAGCCGAGTGACCACAACATGCTGATCGAGCTGATGGAAGGTGTGGAAGATATCCCGAGCGCCGCTCTGCACGAGGGCGTGCCGTGGAATTGGGAAAGTTTTCCGGAATTCATGGACGCGCTGGAGGCCATGCCGCGCGCCATCGATGTCGCGACCCAAGTGCCGCACAACCCGGTTCGCGCCTATGTCATGGGCGAAGATGCGGGAACCGATCGCCCCTCCACGACCGAAGAGCGCGAGAAGATGGCCGCCATCGTTGCCGAGGGAATGGCGTCGGGCGCGCTTGGCTTCACTACGTCGCGCACAAAATTCCATCGCACATCAACCGGCGATCACGTGCCGAGCCACTTCGCCGATTTGGAGGAGCTGCGCACCATCGTGAAATCGCTGAAAAGCCACGGCGACGGTGTCATCGGCCTGCTCTGCGATTTCGACGAACCGGAAAAGGACATTGCCGGGTTCCGCCAACTCGCCGTCGAGTCCGGCCGCCCGCTCTATTATCTGCTGGTCCAATTCGACGAGCATCCGGACCGCTGGCGCAAGGTATTGGAACTGTCGCGCCCCGGCGATGACGGCGCGATCATCCACCCGCAAGTGTGTCCGCGCCCGGTCGGCTTCTTCCTCGGTCTGGAATGCACGTTCAATCCGTTCGTCAGCCGAGGGGCCTATCGCGAAATCGCCGACCTGCCGCTCGCCGAACGCGTCGAGCGTATGCGCGATCCGGAAGTGCGCCGCAAAATCCTCTCTCAGGTGCGCGATCACAAATCGAACTTGATGCAGCAAGTGACCGGCGCGTTCGACAAGATGTACCGCCTCGGCGATCCACCGAATTACGAGCCGTCGGAAGAAGACAGCATCCTCTCCATCGCCAAGCGCGAAGGACGGGAGCCCCAAGAGGTCGCCTATGACATGCTGTTGGAGCGTGACGGGCACGAGCTGATCTACTTGCCGTTCACCAACTATACCGATCGCAATCACGAGGTAATTCTGGAGATGCTGCGGGACGACCAATCGCTGTTCGGCCTCGGCGACGGCGGGGCGCATTGCGGGCTGATCTGCGACGCGACGATCCCCACATATCTGCTGACCCACTGGGTGCGCGACCGCAAACGCGGCGAACGCCTGCCGCTGGAATGGATCATCAAACGCCAGACCCGTGACAACGCCAACTTCTTCGGCCTACACGATCGCGGCGTCATGGCCCCCGGCATGAAGGCGGACGTGAACCTGATCGACATGGACCGGCTGACTTTACGCCCGCCGCATATCGTCCACGATTTGCCCGCTGGCGGCCGTCGATTGGTGCAAGAAGCGGACGGCTATCTGGCAACGATCCAGTCGGGCACGGTGACCTTCGAGGAAGGCACGCATACGGGCGCCCTGCCGGGTAAACTGATCCGCGGGCGGCAAAAGGGACCGGCAGCATAGCAACGATGACACCTCCTGACACCGAGGCGCTATCGCGCCTACTGAAGGCCCGCCCCGCTTGGACCGGCATGATGTCGGCATTCGACGCGATCGGGCTGGAGCCACGCACGTTGCTCCATAGCGGCCCGCCATCGGAGGGGCCGTTGGTTGTCCCAACCTTGCACTCTGCTGCCGTCGCCTGCGTCTTCGAAGGTTGGGCTCAGAATTTGGAGGAGGCCGACGCCTTGATCGCCTCCGGTGAAATCCGCTTCGCCCCGGCGCAAGACCGCAATGTCGCAACCCCCTTAGCGGCGGTGGTCTCGCCCTCCATGCAGCTCTTGGTGATGGCGGATACAGCCGGCTCCGACGTAAGCGCCTTCGCTCCCTTGAATGGCGGCGGCACCGGCGGTGCGCCCGCTGCGCGCTACGGACGGAAATCGCAAGAAGCCCTCGACCTGCTGCGCTTCTTGAACGAAGAAGTTGCGCCCGCCATCGCGCCCGCCACCTCCACGCCAATCGACTGGTTGCCCATCATCGACGATGCGCTGACTAAGGGCGACGACGCGCATCTGCGCCACCTCGAGGCTCACAAAACGATGGTGACTCTTTTGGGCGAACGGCTGGGTGCGGATTTCGCAGCGTCGAAGGCTGGGGCCTTCGTGGGCGAATGGCCAATTTTTCATCTGAATTTCTGGATGGCCGCCGCCCGCTGCGCGCTCTCCGCCGCGTCCGGTGTCAAAGATAGCGCCTTGATCACCGCATTCGGCGGCAACGGCGCACAGTTCGGGCTCCAGGTCAGCGGCCTGCCCGGCCACTGGTTCACCGCCAACGCCGATGTGCCGCTGGGCAATGTACGCGCACCCTACACGCTCGAATCTTGCACCGGCGCTTATGGCGACAGCGCGCTGGCGGAAGGCTTCGGATTGGGGGCGATGGCGCTCTCCTACTGCCCCGACATGCAGGCGCTGCACACGGGTTTCTATGACGACAGTATCTATGATCTGCCCGGCGCTTTATTGATGGCGGCGCATCCCGGCTTACCGACATCGGCGGCAAGGGCCGGTCTCTCGGCTCGCGCCGTGATCGATAGCGGCAAGACACCAGTGGTTGAGCTTGGACTTGTCGAGAAGACAGGCGTCGATGGAGGCTTGGGTGCGGGACTCTACCGGCCGCCACTAGCGCCGTTCGCAGAAGCTTGCGCAGCGTTGGACACCGAATAGTCTAAGCGGGTCGAATACTGGGAAAAGCCCATGAAGAAGAACACCGTCCGCGCGGGTCTTGTCGGCTCTGGCTTTGCCGCGAACCTGCATATCGAAGGCATCCACCGGGTCTTTGGCACCAATGTGGAAGTCGTCGGCGTCCACGCGCGCGACCAAGCCAAGGCCGCCGCCTTTGCCGACGCCCATGGTGGTAGCCCCTTTGCTGAACTCGATGCGCTGCTCGACCAAATCGATGTGTTGCATATCGTCGCTCCCTCCTCCCTGCATGAGGCCTTCGCAATTCAAGCGCTAGAGCGAGATGTGCACGCCATCGTCGAGAAACCATTGACCGGGTATTTCGGTGACGGGCGCGACGATTTCGATGCTCGCGATGCGGCCATGACGGATGCGAAGTCCGGTGCCCTCGACAGTATCCGGCGTATGCTAGCCGCCGAAGCCATATCCAAGGGAAGCATCCTCTACGCCGAAAATTGGGCCTACGCGCCGGCAATCCAGAAAGAGCGCGAAGTCATCGAGAAGACGGAGGCGCAAATCCTCTGGCTGCATGGCGAGGAAGCGCATTCCGGCTCCCACGCCGAGGCTTACGGGCATTGGCGGCTCAACGGCGGCGGAGCGATGATCGGCAAGGGCGTGCATCCGTTGAGCGCGGCGCTCTATCTGAAGAAAGTCGAAGGTCGCGCTCGGCTCGGCAAACCGATCCGCCCCAAGACCGTGACGGCACGTACCCATTCGCTCACCCGTCTCGACGGTTTCCAGGACAAAGGGCACCTGCGGACGGAATATCACGACGTCGAGGATTTCGCGATGATCCACGTGACCTTCGAGGACGGCACCATCGCCACGGTCTTCGCCTCGGAGATCGTCATGGGCGGTATCCACAACTGGCTAGAAGTTTGCGCCAACAATCACCGCACAATCTGCAATCTCAATCCGAATGACATGATGCAGACCTACAATCCGGTCGACGCCCAATTCGACGATATCTACGTGGTTGAGAAGACCGGCACCAAGCAAGGCTGGGCGAAGACCGCGCCGGACGAAGATTTCACCCACGGCTTCCCACAAGAGGTCGAGGCGTTCTATCGCACCGTCGCCTATGGCGATCCGGTGGAGAGTGATAGCCAACTCGCGGCCGATACGATCTCGACCGTCTATAGCGGATATCTGTCGGCGGAACAGGACGGCGCACAGGTCGCAGTGGAATTATTGTGACCAGCGTCATCATCTGCGGTGGCGGAGTCATCGGCGCTTGCGTGGCGTTCTATCTGGCTGAGCGAGGATCCGACGTCACCGTTGTCGAACGGAACGGCGTTGCCAATGGGGCGTCCGGTAAGTCGGGCGGGTTTCTGGCGCTCGATTGGTGCCGGGGTACACCGGTTGACCCGTTGGCACGGCGTAGCTTCGATCTCCATGCGGAACTGGCGGACCGGGTTGGTATCGATTGGGGATACCGGCGTCTCGAAACATTGGGCGTTGCGGCCAGTCCGCGCCGCGACTTGAGCCGGTTGCGATCAGCGCCGACGCCGGGTTGGCTCGGGCCCGATGCGGCGGTCCATGGCCAATTAGGAACGCCGGAGACGACCGCGCAGGTCACACCGGACCTTTTCACCAAGGGCATGCTGACGGCCAGCGGTGCTGAAGTCGTCGAGGGCGTGGTCAACGGCGTTATTTTGGAAGACGGGCGCGCAACCGGCGTCCTGGTTGATGGTAAGCCGCTAGTGGCCGATGCGACCGTCATCGCCATGGGCCCTTGGTCGGTGCTCGCCTGCCAATGGCTTCCGTTGCCGGGTGTCTACGGTCTGAAGGGTCACAGCCTCGTCTTTCGTTATACCCCGGATGATCCCAAGGCGCTGTTCGTTGAGCTGGAAGATGAGGACGGCAAAATTTCGACCCCTGAAGTCATGCCCCGCCCGGACGGCACGACCTATGTCTGCGGCCTTTCCGGTGAAGCCCCCTTACCTGTCGACCCGGCCCATGTGGGCACGGAAGATGGCGGCCCGGAGAAACTGTTGGCAATGACGGCGATGTTCGCTCCCGATCTCGGCACTGCGGAGATTCTCGCATCGCAAGCCTGCTACCGCCCGGTGACACAGGATGGGATGCCGTTGTTCGGCGCCGTGCCCGGCGTCGCAGGTGCCTATGTCGCGACCGGCCACAGCGTATGGGGCATGTTGAACGGCCCCGCCACCGGTGAGGCGATGGCGGAGCTGATTCTCGAGGGCACGGCTGGCAGTGTTGATATATCACCGTTCGATCCGGGACGGTTGCCGGTATTGGATGCAGGATCGATTTCGACATAACGATGGGTGGGGGCTCGTGGGTTTTGACGCCAAAGACCTCTAGATTGATAATGACACCCGAGCGAAACGAGAGGGAGAAACATCCATGAATGCGCCAGCCATCCAACGGTTCGACTCCCAAGCTGCTTGGAAGCCGAGCGACTATCCAACCAAAGACAGCTTCGCCATAGATTTGGAGCCGCGCCATATCGCAGTGTTGGAAGCAGAAGTCGAGCGATTCAAAGCGACCGGCGGCGGGCACGAAGACCTGTCGCAAACGAGTTTTCCGCTCACAGAGATCGCGGACGAAATCGCCGTCTGGCGCGCGGAAGTTCATGATGGCCGCGGCATGATCCTGTTGCGGGGCGTGCCGGTGGAGCGGATCGATCTCGATGATCTGCGGCTCCTGTATCTTGGCCTCGGCACTCATTTCGGGCGCCCGGTCTCACAAAGCAATATGGGGGAGCTTGTCGGCGAAGTTGTCAATATTGGTGACAAGGATCCAAAAGAGCGCGCCTATCGCAGCAGCCGTCAATTGATGTTGCACACCGACCGCGCCGACCATATCGCCATGCTGTGTATTCGCCCCGCCATCGAAGGTGGGCTCAGTGGATACGCCAGCGCACTGACCATACACAATATCATGTTGGCGGAACGCCCTGACTTGTTGGCGCATCTCTATCACGGGTTCCATCATCACCGCTTCGGCGAGCAACCGCCAGGCGAACCGCTGGTGACGCGCGAGCGTATCCCGATCTTCTCCGTCACGGACGGCGTACCATCCGTCATTTTCATCCGAGGATATATCAACCTCGCGGTCGAGGAAGGTCACGTGACTTTATCCGAAGGGGAATTGGAAGCGCTCGACTATATAGAAGAAGTATCGAACCGACCCGACGTGCGGCTCGACTTCCTGATGGAGCCGGGCGATCTGTTGTTCGTCAACAACTGCCTGATTTTGCACACGAGAACCGCCTTCGAGGATTCGGATAAACCGGAGCTTCGCCGCCATCTCATGCGGCTTTGGCTGCGCCAAGACGACCGGCCCGCCGCCGAAGGGGTGATCGTCCATAAAGGTAAGGCCGGGATCGAGAAACGGGACGGTAAGGGCACCTATTACAAGGGTGATGCGGCGGCGTAGCCGACATTCCCGTGAAGAGGGGAACGACATGACAACGGACACACCACTCAGCGCCGGTTGGCGGGACCATCCGCGCTATCCGGATCCCGCCATCGAGATACTCGACGAACGGTTCCGGCCCTATACAATCTTCAGCGCCGCCGTGGAGCGCCTCTATACCGGCTGCCGCTGGTCCGAGGGGCCGGTCTGGTTCGGCGATGGCCGCTACCTGCTGTGGAGCGACATTCCGAACAACCGCATCCTCAAATGGGAAGAGGAAACCGGCGCCGTCAGCATCTATCGCAAACCATCGAACTTCGCGAACGGACACACACGGGATCGCCAAGGCCGATTGATCACCTGCGAGCATGGCGGGCGACGGGTCAGCCGCACGGAGATTGATGGCGCGATCACGCCGATCATGGAAACCTGGCTCGCTAAATCTTTGAATTCACCCAACGATGTTGTCGTGAAGTCAGACGGCTCGATCTGGTTCACCGACCCGATCTTCGGCATCCTCGGCAATTACGAGGGCCACAAGGCTGAGTCCGAAGTCTCACAGGCGGTCTACCGCGTCGATGGCGAGACCGGCGAGCCGACCGTCATCGCCGATGATGTCCTGGGGCCGAACGGTCTATGCTTTTCACCGGACGAATCGATCCTGTATGTGGTCGAATCGCGGGGTGAGCCGCATCGCAAAATCCTCGCATACGATGTCGGCGACGACGGCAAAAGTATTTCCAACAAACGCATCCATATCGATGCCGGACCAGGCGGCACGCCGGATGGCATGCGCAGCGATATCGACGGCAATCTTTGGTGCGGCTGGGGCATGGGAGAAGAAGGCCTCGACGGCGTTCTCGTGGTCGCGCCCGATGGCGAGCGTATCGGCTTCATCCATCTGCCGGAACGCTGCGCCAATGTCTGCTTCGGGGGAGTGAAGCGAAACCGCCTGTTCATGGCCGCCAGCCAATCGCTCTACTCGGTCTACGTGAACACACAGGGCGTGGCCGGAGGATGAGTGTCACCATTCGCCACGCCACGGCGGAAGACCGCGCGATCTGTATCGACTTCATCGGCACGCTCAACGGTGGGCCGGTCTTGGACAGCTGGAGCGCCACTTTCGATGCGCTGATCGAGCGCGAGCGCGGCGCAATCTATGTCGCGGAAGACGATGAACTCGGTGTTCTCGGCGTTGCCAGCGTCTCCTTCAATCTCGCGATCCGCTTCGGCGGTGAGTATTGCCAGCTGGAAGAACTCTACGTCGATCCGAAAGCACGAGGCAAAAACTGCGGTGGACTTTTGGCGCAGGCGGTAATTGACGGCGCGCAAGAGCGCGGCTGCCCCGATGTCGGCCTTTATATCACGCACCGCCATGCGGCGAACCGCCCGTTCTACGAAAAGTATGGCTTCGAGGATGTCGGCATCGAAGTGCGGCAAAAGTTATAAATCTATTGGGCGACTTTCTCGAATTCACCTGAATCGGAATCTAAGGCAAGTAGATCGCCACTCGCGATGCCGAAATATGCACCGTGCAGTTGCAGCGTCTTCCGTTCCAACCGTTCCCTGACGAAGGGGAATGTGGTCAGGTTTTCCAACGATTGCCGCACAGCCGCATACTCCATTTCACGCTGCAGTTCAGCCGGATTACGATCCGGTGCTTGGCGCAAAGCTTGGGCACGGGCCGGGTTCATGATCGACATCCATTTCCGAATGAAATCGGATTCTCGAGTCGGATTGAAGACCCCTTGCAGAAAAGCCTCCACACCGCCGCATTGGGCGTGGCCCATAATCAGGATGTGATCGACTTCCAACCCCGTCACGGCGAATTCCAAGGCGGCGCTGGTGCCATGATAGTCCCCATGCGGCGCATAGGGGGGGACGAGATTGGCGACATTGCGGACGACAAACAGTTCGCCGGGGGCGGTATCGAATATCGCCGCCGGGTCGACCCGGCTATCGCAGCAGGCGACGATCATGATTTTCGGTGATTGGCCGGAATCCGCGAGTTTTTCGTATAGTTCCGATTGGCGTTTATAGCGGGTATCGAGAAATCGGCGGTAGCCTTCGACCAACATAGGTAGAGACCGCATTCGGGGTGCCCTTCGCTTGATGGGATGTGTGACTTAAGACGCAAAATGCCGCATTCCGGATGTTCGAACAACCGGCGAAATGGCTGGATACGGAAGACGAACCGCATAGCTCTATTGATTGAACGAATTCACCTGGAGAAACAGCATGATCGTTGGCATTGAGGTCGGCGGCACGTTCACCGATTTGGTGATGGCGGACGGCGACGGCAATTTGACGGTCCACAAGCTGCCGTCCACACCGTCGGACCCAAGCATCGCCGCGGTCGACGGTCTCGAGCAATTGCTCGAATTGACGAATTCAGGAGCGAGCGCCGTCGATGAATTGCTGCATGGCTCCACTATCGCAGCGAATGCGCTGATCCAGCGCCGAGGTGCGCGGACGGTCTTGCTGACGACCAAGGGTTTCCGCGATGTCCTGTATATCCAACGCCAGGACAAGACCACCGTCTACGACATGTTCTACCGCAAGCCGGAACCGTTGCTGACACGGGACAAGGTGCTGGAGGTAGATGAGAGACTCGATGCCACCGGCACCGTAGTCACCGCGATCGACGAGAAGGCGACGGCAGAGCTTATCGACCGCGTCGTCGCGGAACACGCGCCTGATTCAATTGCAGTCTGCCTACTACATGCATACGCCAACCCGGTGCACGAGCGTTTACTCGGTGAGATCATCGCCGCGCGTCATCCGGATATCCGTGTCTCACTCTCCTCCAACGTCGCACCCGAACATCGCGAATATGAGCGCACCAGCACGGCGGTCATTGACGCCTATATCGGCCCGGCGGTGGACCAATATCTGGAGCGTTTTGGAACCCGAACTTCCGAAATCGGAATCGCCGGGACACCGCTGATCATGCAATCGAACGGCGGCGTCGTACCGCTCGACACCGCCCGACGGCGGGCGGCTAACATGTTCGTCTCCGGTCCCGCGGCGGCGGTGACGGCGGCATCCGAAGTAGCGCAACGCGAGGACGTACTCGACGTTATCTCCATCGATATCGGCGGTACCAGCTGTGATGTCTGCCTGATTACCGGCGGCCAGGCGCAAACGACGATGAAGGGCACTTCCGAATTCAGCGTCGACGGTCTGCCCTTGAACGTCGTGATGACGGACATCGTGACCATCGGTGCCGGCGGCGGCAGCATCGCGCATCTGGACCCAGGCGGTATGATGCAAGTCGGCCCACAAAGTGCCGGCGCCGATCCAGGGCCCGCCTGTTATGGCAAAGGTGGCGACAAGTTCACTATGACGGACGCCATGCTGTTGTTGGGTCTGCTCGATGCTTCCACCCCCTTGCCGGGCGATATTACCTTGCGTCCCGACCACGCCGAAGCGGCGGCAGCCGAGCTTTGCGCTGCATTCGGGCTGACGCCGCTTGAATTGGCGGAGCGGGTCTACCGGATTGCCATCGCCAATATGGCGCAGGCGGTAAGGCGCGTTAGCGTTCAGCGCGGCTTCGACCCTCGCGACTATGCCTTGCTGCCGTGCGGAGGCGCAGGACCCTTGATTGCCGCGGCCCTGGCGGCGGAAGTCGGCATGACGCGTATCTTGGTGCCACCCCATCCGGGTATTTTCTCCGCATTAGGGCTGGCGGTTGCGGATATTCGTATCGACTACGTGCGGGCCGACGGTGCGACCTTGTTGGCCGACCTATCAGCCGCTGAGTTATCGGAGCGGGTCGGCGATTTGAACGGACGCGCGGATGAAGAGTTCACGGGCCTTGGTTATGCCGCGGGCGACCTCGCGTTGGATTTCGCCGTCGATATTCGCTACGTCGGACAAGGCTATGAAATTCGCGTGCCGTTTGAGCCCGGTGAAATATCCGGGGGACCCGGCATATTGATCGCGCGCTTCCACGAGATGCATCAACGCCAATACGGCCACAGTTTCGAGAAGAGCAAAGTCGAAGCCATTTCCTTCCGATTGACGACGCGTCTGCCGCGCGGTTCGGTCCTGGCCGCCCCGGCATCCGGGGGGACACCGTCGGAAGGTCCGTCGCGGCAAGTCTCCCTGCTCGGTGAGACTAACTCCTACCGCACATATCAACGCGACGCGCTGCCCACTGGATTTTCAGCGGCCGGGCCCGCCGTGGTCGTCGAATCAACAACCAGTATGCCGATCCCGCCAGGTTGGCATTTCGAAGTAAGTCCCGGCGGTGCTATTATCGTGGCAAGGAGTGACGCATGACACAGCTCGATCCAGCAGATTTCAACGTCGTTACTGGCACCTTCAAATCGATCGCCGCCGAAATGGGCGACATTATGTTGCGCGCCGCGTATTCCTCCATCGTGCGGGAAGCCAAGGACTGCTCGACCTGTGTGATGGATGCGGACATGCGGACCGTGGCGCAGGCGGAAATGATTCCGATACATATGAATTCCCTGGCTGCCGCCGTCCCGTACGTAAAAGAGAAATACGATATTAAGGAGGTGAAGCCGACCGAGGCTTTCGTCACCAACAATCCCTATGAGAACGGCCAGCATCTGAACGACATCATCTTCATGCTGCCGGTCTTCTTCGAGGACGAGTTGGTCGCCTTTACCGGCAGCGTTTGCCATCACCTGGAGCTTGGCGGTGCTGTCGCGGGATCGAACGCCAATGCGACCGACCTCTATCAGGAAGGGATCATCATCCCGACCATGCGGATCGATCTGGAACGCGATCTCGGCGATGGCCCAGTGGAGCAATTCCTGCGCGCGAATGTACGCCTGCCGGATACGATCATCGGCGATTTTCATGCCCAAATCTCCGCCGTCCTGCGCGGCCGCCAACTCCTGCAGGAACAGTTTGCCCGCTACGGCGTCGAGCTGGTGCATGCGTGCATGGCGGAAATGCAGGACTATTCCGAGCGCATGCTGCGCGCCGCCATCGCCAATCTGCCGGACGGCGAGTATTTCGGCGAAGATCAGCTGGACGGCCAAACCTTGGACAGCGCTCAATCGATGATCCGCGCCCGAGTCGTGATCGAAGGTGATGAAGCCTTCGTCGATATGACTGCCAGCGACGATCAGGTCACCTGGCCCATCAATGCGCCGGTGGCCTCCACCCATTCAGCCGTACTGACGGTCTTCGGACTGCTGGCGGGACCCGGCGTGCCGACCAATGACGGCACTTATCGACCGATCAAGATCGAAACCCGAAAAGGCTCAATCCTCGATCCACACCACCCGGCACCCGTGCGGGGACGCATGTCATCGGCGTACCGGACGGCATCAGCGGTCAAACGCGCGCTCGCGAATGCCGCGCCCGAACGCTTTTCCGCCGCCGGGAACGACACGACAAACGCCATCACCATGAGCCGAAAGCTCGAGCGTGGTTATGAGATGTTCGCGGAAATCCTGATGGGCGGAAACGGCGCCGGACCGGAGAACGACGGTGCTGAAGTCGTCGCCCAGATGCTGTCCAATACCGGCAACACACCGGTCGAAGCCATCGAAATGGACCACGATTTTGTCCGCATCGCCGGGTACGGGTTGATCCAGGATTCGGGCGGCGCGGGCGTGCGTCGGGGCGGTCTTGGGTTCCGTCGCGTCTACGATATTTTGGAAGATGGTATTTTAATCAGCACCAATGGCGACCGGCACAATACGCCGCCGTGGTCGTTGGCCGGCGGCCGCGAAGGCAACCTTTCCGCCTATATTCTGGTGCGCGACGGTGTCGAGACCCGCGTCCCCGCGGCCTCGAATATCGAATGCCGGAAAGGCGATCGCTTCATCGTCGAGATATCGGGTGGTGGCGGCTACGGCGATCCGGCGGCGCGAAACCGCGCATTTGTGCAGGACGATCTACGCTGCGGGCGTATTTCCGCGGAAAGCGCCTCGGCGGTCTACGGGCTCGATCAACAAGAACTCGCCGCCGAGTAACGGCATCCATCGGTATTTGACGTCAGGGAGACGATTTATGTTCGACACTCAACAGTTTATTGCCGATTGCGAAGCCGCCGTCGCGGCGGACTCGAGCCATGTCGGGGTGCGCGAAATCGTGGCGCGAGCGGTCTCTGACCCGGCCGATGTCCTCAAAGGGTTGGGTGAACCGGACGCATCCGGCGTGCAGAAAATCCACAATTCGGACACCTTAACCATCATCAACGTGGTCTGGGCACCGTGGATGACGATCATGCCCCATAACCACGAAATGTGGGCAGTCATTGGCGTCTACACGGGCCGCGAGGACAATATGTTTTGGCGGCGGGTCGAAGGTGCGCCGGACGGCCATATCGAAGCGGCCGGCGCCACGGACCTCTCACCCGGTGAAGCTTCGCCCTTGGGCCCCGACATTATTCATTCGGTGACCAACCCAATCCCTCGTCTGACCGGCGCCATTCACGTCTATGGCGGTAATTTCTTCGATACACCACGTAGCGAATGGGATGCGGAGACCCTGACAGAACAACCCTATGATGTTGAGAAAAACATGAGGTTGTTTCAGGAATTCGGAACCTCCTGAAGACGTCCCCGTGAGCGGCAAAAGCGCGCCCGGACGCTCACTTGGCCCTTGCCCCATCTGCGGCCGCGAGATGATCGACGGTCCCAGCATCAATCGCCACCACTGGGTACCCAAATCTAAGGGCGGCGATCAGGCGAGCGATATTCACGTGGTCTGCCACCGGATGTTGCATCGGACCTTCAACGAGAGCGAACTCGCCACAGAATACGCGACACCGGAAGTTCTGCGCGGCCATCCGGACATTGAGAATTTCGTGCGCTGGGTGCGCCGAAAACAACCGCAATTCATCGACCGCGCCAAATCACCCCGCGGCCGTGGCAAACGCCGACCGCATCGACGACGGCGTTAAGTTTCCGAGAAAGCAGATGATCGAGATAGACCTCACCGACGAGCAAATCGCCATTCGAGACATGGCACAGAACTTCATTCGCGAGGAAGTGACACCCAACGCGCTTGATTGGGACCGCGACCAGAAAATTCCCACCGAAGTCGTGGCGCAAGCGGGAGAACTCGGCCTGTTCGGAATCACCATGCCGGAGGAATTCGGCGGGGCCGGCGCGGACTTCGTCTCTTATGTCTTGGCGACGGAAGAAATCGCTTTTGGCGATGCCGGGTTTTGCAACATGATCAATGCCACCAACTCCTACGGATTTAAGCTGAGAGATTTCGGCTCCTTGGATATCAAGGAACGTTTTCTGCGCCCGGTCGCTAGCGGCGGTGCGCTCGGTTGCATGTTGCTGACCGAACCGCACACCGGCTCCGACGCCGCTAATATCTGCACCCGCGCCGAACGCCACGGCGATAAGTGGGTGCTGAACGGCATGAAAACGTTCGTCACTTCAGGAGAATCCGCAGGTTATGCCTGTATCATCGCCGTGACCGACCCGGCGGCTGGCAAGAAAGGTATTTCCGCGTTCCTCACACGAACAGATTCCACCGGATACAATGTCCTGCGCCACGAGGAAAAACTTGGTCACCGCACCAATGAGACGTGCCAGGTAGCGCTTGAGAATTTGGAAATTCCCGAAACTGATATGCTGGGCGAGCCCGGTCACGGATTACGGATCGCCCTGTCCGGATTGGATAGCGGGCGGGTTGCCGTCGCCGCGCAGGCGATTGGAGTCGCGCGCGCCGCTTTCGAGGCTGCCATGGACTATGCGCAGGAGCGCGAAGCCTTCGGCCGCAAAATCTTTGACCATCAAGCCATCGCTTTCCATTTGGCCGAGATGTCCATGCAGATCGAAGTGGCACGCGCCATGTGCCATAAGACGGCGCGCCTCAAATCGGCAGATATCCGCTGCATCCGCCAAGCCTCGATTGCGAAGCTGTTTGCGTCAACCATGGCGGAAAAGGTGTGTTCCGCTGCGATTCAAGTCCACGGCGGCGCAGGATTCATCACCGACTACCGAGTCGAAAAATACTACCGCGACGCCCGCGTATTCCAAATTTACGATGGCACGAACGAGGTACAAAAGATCATCATCTCCCGCGAGCTTGCCGCCGGAAATTGAATTGATATCAAATGCCACCCCAGGCGGGCGACGCCCAGACCCGGGATGGCAATGAATGTCTTACGGCAGCGGCGAGGCCTTAAAGGGTGCGGTTACTTCCATCCGGGCTGCGAAAGCCGCTAAGGCCGGATACGCCTCGGCGACACCCATTTTCGGGCGGGCCAGACCGGCGAAACCATAAGCGACGACACCGGAGATATCCGCTTGGGTCAAGCTGTCGCCACCGGCGAGCCATCCACTTTCACCGGCCTCTGCCGCCAAACCATTGAGGAATTCGAGGCCACCCTTAACCGAATTATCGTTGTGATCAATCCAAGGTCGATGAACCTTTTCTTTCGGATGGAACCGGGTTTCATACGCGGCCCATTGAGCCTTATCCATCGTGCCGACAGCGGCGGCGGCAATACGCATGACGTGCCGGCGCTCGGCCCCGCTCGCGGGGAACAACGCTTTCTCAGGGCCCACCATATCGTCGAGCGCGTCAAGCATTGCATAGCTCTCGATCAAAACTTCTCCGTCGTCGAGGACCAGGGTTGGAACCCGGGTTAGTGGATTGTGGACGTTGATCTCGTCCGGTTTATCGAACACCGGCACATCCATATGCTCGAACGGCATCCCGAATACATTCATGGTGATGGCGACACGGCGCACGAAGGGCGAGCGATAACTTCCAAATAGTTTCATTTTCTTCTCCCGAACTAAATTGATTTGGGAGCAATAAGAACCACGGACGGCACATGGTCAATCCGCTCTATAGCGATAACCGCATGAAAATCGGCGTCATGGCGTTCAACTGTTCGCACGGCTCGACCGTGACGACGGCGGACGGCGCCTGGCCGATGAACTGGGAAGACAACGTCTCCCTGGCAAAAATGGCCGACGCCGCAGGGTTCGAGGCGTTATTACCGGTCGGCCGCTGGAAGGGTTATGGCGGTGAGACGAATTTCAACAATCGGACTTTCGAAAGCCTCACTTGGGCGGCAGGCATCGCGGCGGCCACGAAATATTCAACGATCTTCTCCACCGTACATGCTCCGCTGATGCACCCGGTCGCCGTCGCCAAGATGACTTCCACCATTGATCATATCTCGAATGGTCGCTTCGCGCTGAATGTCGTCGCCGGTTGGTTCAAAAACGAATTCGAGATGTTCGATGCTGAATTGCGCGAACACGGCGAACGGTATGCCTATGCCGCGGAATGGATCGAGGTGATCAAACGCTTGTGGTCGGCGGAAGAGGCTTTCGACTTCGATGGACACTTTTTCCAGGGCACCAATCTCTGGAGCCAACCAAAACCCCTGCAATTGCCCCGCCCGCCGATCATGAATGCTGGCAGTTCGTCCGCCGGTCAGGATTTTTCCGTGCGGCACGCGGATATGAATTTCGTAATGCTGCGCCAACAAGATAATGAGATCGACGCCGCGCAAATCAGCCAACTAAAAACGCTGGCCGCCGATCGTGGCCGCTCTTCGCAATGCTGGATACATGTCTATGTCGTCTGCCGTGACACCGAAGAAGAAGCCCACGATTACCTGAACCATTACGTCATGGAAAAGGGTGACGACGTTGCGGTCGCAAACATGCTGGAGATATTCGGTCTACAGTCTGAGACCTTAACGCCGGATGTCATCGAGGCCTTTAAGTTCCATTTCAAGGCCGGGCACGGCGGCTATCCCCTGGTGGGCACACCGGAGCAGATTGTCGAAGGGATCGAGCATTTATCATCGCTTGCCGTCGACGGGATGTTGATATCTTGGGTAGACTATCTCGGTGAATGTCAGCAATGGATCGATGATGTTTTGCCGCTCATGGAGCAGGCGGGACTGAGAAAGAGTTTTAAAGCGCCCTCACCCTAACGCTCCCCCACTCGGGAGAGGGTTAAGGTTGGGGCTAACGGAATAAAGAGAGGAAGACAAGACTCATGAACACGCACGCGCTTATCGAGGAACCCGTCGTCGAGATCGTATCCGGCAAGATTCGCGGAGCGACCTCAGCCATCGGCTGCCACTTCAAAGGCATCCCCTATGCGGGCACGACGGAGGGCGCGCAACGGTTCTTACCGCCCTCCCCCGCACCATCCTGGACGGGCGTGCGCGACGCGACCGACTTCGCGCTGCGCTGCCCGCAAGACGACGGCATCATCAAACCGGCAAACGCTTGGATTCGCGACTTGCAGACCACTGGCGAAGATTGCCTCGCCGTGAATGTTTGGACACCAAACCTCAATGCCAATGCCAAGCGGCCGGTCATGGTTTGGTTGCATGGCGGGGGCTATTTCCGAGGTTCCGGCGGCGCGACCGGGCTCGATGGCGGAAATCTCGCGAACGCGGGCGACTTCGTCGTTGTAACCTTGAACCATCGCCTGAACACATTCGGCTACACTTGGTTCGGCGATGCGGACGAGCGTTTCGCCGATGCAGGCAACGCCGGGATGCTGGATATCGTGCAAGCACTTGAATGGGTGCGAGACAATATCGGCGCGTTCGGCGGTGATGCCGGCAACGTCACCATCTTCGGGCAGTCCGGCGGCGGCTCCAAAGTCGCGGTGATGATGGCCACACCGCGAGCCAAGGGCCTGTTCCATAAAGCCATTATCCAGAGTTCCTCCTCCCACCTGCAATTGGCGACGCAGGAAAACGCCGCGCGCTCGACCCACGCCTTACTGAAAGCCCTCGGTCTTGAAGGACAAGGGCCGGAAGCGGTCCAAAAAGTACCGGCGGGAGCGCTTCTCAAAGCGTATAACACGGCCGTCAAAACCCGGAACGGTAACGACAGTTTCCGCCCCTTGGTCGACGGACGGACAATCCTCAATCATCCGTTCGATCTATCGGCCCCGGACCTCGCGAGCGATATTCCCGTGATGGTTGGCTCTTGCGAGACGGAAAAATCCTTCTACGACATAACTGTCGAGCCCGATAAACTGGCCTTGAACGAAGATCAACTCCACGCCCAGATCGCGCGTTTCGTCGGTGTCGATGCGAAACAGGCGGCAGCGCTTATCGCCGGATACCGGGAAAGTCGCCCCGGCCTGAACGGCCGTGATACCTACAACCTCATCACCAGCGATCATATGTACCGGCGCAACAATGTGGAGGCAGCGGAGCGCAAGGTGAAGCAAGGTGGTGCGCCCGCCTACCTCTATGAGTTTACATGGAAGACGCCGGTGCTCGGCGGCATGCTGAAATCACCACACACGCTCTGCATCCCGTTTGCCTTCGGCAATATCGAACTGGCGCGTGATTTCGTCGGCGAGGGCCCGGAACAGGAAGCACTCCAAGAGAAAGTCCTGGGTGCTTGGGTTGTCTTTGCCCGGACCGGCAATCCGAACCACGCGGGGCTCGCGGCATGGCCGGCCTTTAGTTTGGAAACGCGTCCGACGATGGTCTTCGATAACGACACCAGGGTCGAGAACAATCCAAAGCCGGAAGACCTCGCCCGGATCAATGCCTGCCCGCGCTTCGTCTCCGACGCGCAGTGGCCGGAGCCCGAAGCCGCGTGAATTTCGGCTGTGTACATGCCGGACTAATTGTCGCGGCACTGATATTCCCAAGCGTCTCCACGGCGGAAGAAGACCGCGTATGGCTGCGCGGCACCTATACCGTGCAGATAGAGAACGACCGGATCACCAATACGGACCGCCACTACACCAACGGCATTCGATTTGCCTGGATTTCCGACCGGCACGAGGACGGCCCGGACTGGAGCAAGAACCTGCTGGAGATGCTCTATCCCTTCGCTGATCTTCGCGCGGGGCGGGCTGGATTTTCGGGAGGCCATAGCATGTTCACCCCCGAAGATACCGACGCCGTCACCCTAATCCCAAACGACCGTCCCTATGCGGGTTGGCTCTATCTCGGCGCCTCAGTGCATGCGGAGACACGGCGGGCAAATTTCGGCATCGAGTTCGATACCTTGGACAGTGTCGAGCTCAATCTCGGCGTCGTCGGCCCCTATGCCCTGGGTGAGGAAGTTCAGAACAACTATCACGACCTCATTGGCGTCGCGCGCTCGAATGGCTGGGACAATCAGCTCGATAACGAGCTGGGCATCATGATGATTTTCGAGCGCAAGTGGCGCCCCGCACCTTGGCGAACCAGCGGGTTCGAGTTCGATGTAGTGCCGCACTTAGGAGGCGCGGTAGGGAACGTCATGAGGATGTTCCATGCCGGCGCCACAGCGCGGTTCGGGCAATCACTCTCGGTAGACTACGGACCACCATTAATCCAACCCGCCCTCTCCGGATTGGCCGCTATTGAGCCGTCCAATAATTTCGGCTGGTACCTGTTTGCCGGTGCGGACCTGCGCGGTGTAGCTCACAATATATTCCTCGACGGCAATACCTTCTCCGATAGCCATTCTGTGGATCGCCGCGTGTTCGTCGGCGACTTTCAGCTGGGCCTGGCCGCGTATTACGAAAATATCCGCATCGCCTTCACCCACGTCTTCCGCTCCCGGGAGTTTGAACATCAACGCCGTGGTGACCGCTACGGCGCGCTGGCTATTTCGATGCGGTATTAGAGCGCGTCAGTCAGCACGGTCCGCCTTCGACAAGCTCAGGATTGGTCACTCATTCAGCGCCCCGGTAGCACCATAATTTCGGCTGCATGTTCGACCAAGTAGTCGATAAACACGCGCAACTTGGGCGGGACCTGATGTTGATAAGGGAAGACCGCGTTGACGGGCGTGCTGGACGGTATCAACTCGTAGTCCGGCAGCAATTCAATGAGTTTCCCCTCGGCCAGTTCCATTCCCATGTTCCAATCCGGCAACATGCAGATCCCGATCCCTGCCACGGCAGCTGATATCAGTGTATCCACATGATTAGAGATGATAGCACCGCCGACATCGACGCCGACCGATCCTTCCGGCCCGGCGAATTCCCATCGATTTCGGCCAGGATGCTCGCGAAACAACACGCAGGAATGCGCCGCGAGGTCGGCGGGACAAGCGGGCTTTCCATGACGAGCGACATAGTCGGGACTAGCGCAAACAATCCGGCGGCTATTGCCGATCGTACGCGCAGTCAGGCTTGAATCCTGTAGACGACCGAGACGGAGCGCCACATCGAGGCGTTGCTCGACCAGGTCCACCAAGTGATCGCTGACCAACCACAGCACCTGGATGGCGGGATACTGCTCGAGGAAACCCGGTAGCACTCGCGCTGTGAGTTGCCGCGCGATGGGGCCGGGCGCGGTGACCCGTAAGACGCCGCTCGGCGCGCCATCGAGACTGGAAAGTGCCAGCTTCGCGTCGTCAATCGCGGCCAGAATTCGCAACACGTGCTCGTAGTAGAGCGACCCGGACTCCGTCAGACTCAGCTTGCGGGTCGTCCGGTGGAACAGCCGCGCACCTAGCTCTTCCTCTAGCTCCGCGATATGCCGGGAGACCGAAGACGGTGCCACACCGGTCTGCCGACCAGCGGCCGAAAAACTCCCGCTTTCGACCGTCCGCGCAAAGGCACGCATGCGCACCACGTTTTCCATGTGTCACCCATTATTGCACTTTATGAGTAAATATTACTCGTATTTTCCCGGTAATAAAATAACTCAAAGCCCGTTACTTCTCCTGCAACGCCGCAAGACGGCAAACACTGGATCTAGGAGAAAGACCAATGACACAGCAACCCACCACTCTTTATCGCCACCCGCTTTCCGGCAACTCACACCGGGCGGAGCTTTTTCTCAATCTGCTTGGGGTCGAACATAAGCTCGTTGAAGTGGATTTGATGTCGGGAGAGCAAAAGACCGCACCGTTTCTGGCCCTCAACCCGAAAGCGCAGGTTCCGGTACTGATTGATGGCGACAACGTGATTACCGAATCCAACGCCATTCTGGTCTACCTCGCGACCAAACATGACGATGGCACCTGGATGCCCCGTGACGCGGCGAACGCGGCGGCGATCCAACACTGGCTCTCCCGCGCCATCACCGATGTTGCCAATGGCACCGCTGCAGCGCGTTTGGTTACCCTGTTCGGCGCTGGATTGGATCACGCGAAGGCAAAGGAAATTGCCCACGTATTCTTGAGCGAACTTAATACGACGCTCGAAGGTCTCGATTTTCTGGTTGCCGGACGGCCGACCATCGCCGACGTCGCGATTTATAGCTACGTCGCCCACGCACCGGAAGGCGGTGTCGCTCTCGATGGCTACCCAAACGTGCGCGCCTGGATCGCGAGGGTCGAAGCTCTGCCCAAATTTATCGGTATGCATAAATCCGCTTTGCCCATAGCCGCCTGACCCAGGAGGACCGATGGGCGTCGAACCGCCTCCATCGGTCCTTTCTCCGCATCTCATAACACGTTAGGACAAATGCCATGACCACTGATACTTCTCCATTTCACACCGGCGAGCGCGCGATCCAAGAACGCTTCGGTCTGCGCGATAAAATCGAGAAGATCGGCCGCAAGGTAATCCGCTCTTACATGGTCGAGCAGCACCAAGCGTTCTTCGAGCAATTGCCATCGATCTTTCTCGGTTGGCAAGATGACCAGGGTTGGCCGTGGGCGACGGTCTTGACGGGCGCGCCGGGGTTTTTGGACGCATCCGACGGAACGGTGCTACGGGTGAATGCACTGCCCTCCAAAGACGACCCCTTGCGCAAACACCTGACTGCCGGTGCGAAGATCGGTGGCCTCGGCCTGCAGTTCGAGACCCGTCGTCGCAATCGCTTGAACGGCGCCGTCGGTACCGTGGATGACACCGGGTTTGGTATCACGGTCGAGCAAAGTTTCGGCAATTGTCCGCAGTATATTCAAACACGGGATGTCGTCGCTTCTGCCGCGCCGAAAGAGGCTACTACGGAAACATTCGACATCATGGATACCTCGGACATCGCCTTGATCGAACGCTCGGACACGCTGTTCATCGCTACTAGTGCGGGGCGCGCTGACGGCTCCGCTGCGGAAGGGGCGGATGCGTCGCACCGCGGGGGTAAACCTGGTTTCGTGCAGGTCACGGAAGACGGCGTGCTTGAATTCCCGGATTATGCGGGCAATCGGCAGTTCTCCACACTCGGTAATATCTCGCTGACGGGCCGGGCCGGATTGCTGTTCATCGATTTCGAGAATGGCGACCTGCTGCGCTTGACCGGTAATGCGGAAATTGTTTGGGACGGCCCTGACGTCGACGCCTTGCCCGGTGCGGAGCGTATTATCCGCATCCGCCCGACTAAAGGCGTCCGTATCATCGGCGGCATGCCGATCCAATGGCGGTTCGGCGAGTATTCACCGTTTCTGGACCGTCTCAGCGAATAGAGCGTGTTGCACCTAGCGGCGCTGTCCGGTATCTGATCGCCTTCCTTTTCAGATACCGGACAGAACTTCATGGCGCTCGTCCAGAATCCATCGCTTCCAAAAGAAAAGATCAAGTTTCTATTACTCGAAGGTATCGCAGAGACGGCGGTTGCCGCCCTCGGCACTGCCGGGTACTCGAATATCGAGCGGTTGCCGAAGGCCCTCGATGGCGACGCATTGACCGAGGCCCTCCAAGGTGTGCGCATTCTCGGTATCCGATCGCGCAGCCAAATCACTAGTCCGGTCATTGACGCCGCAAATACCTTGATCGCCGTCGGCTGTTTTTCGGTAGGTACCAATCAGATCGATCTCGACGCGGCTCGCCTCAAGGGGATTCCCGTTTTCAATGCGCCGTTCTCCAATACCCGCAGCGTCGCTGAATTGACTATTGCAGAAATCGTCATGCTGTTTCGGCGCATCTTTCCCCGCTCGGTCGCGGCTCATGAGGGCGGGTGGGAGAAATCGGCGGCCGGAAGCCGCGAAGTGCGGGGCAAGACTCTTGGTATTGTCGGCTACGGTAATATCGGTAGCCAGATCGCCGTTCTCGCCGAATCCATGGGACTGCGCGTGATCTATCACGATCACACCGACAAGCTGCGCCACGGCAATGTGGAGCCCGCCGCCTCACTCAATGATCTCCTTACCCGCAGCGATATTGTCACCTTACACGTACCGGAGACACCGGCGACCGACCGCATGATTGGTGCAGCGGAGATCGCCCGCATGAAAGACGGCGCCTTCTTAATCAACAATTCGCGCGGCACAGTCGTCGATCTCGACGCCTTGGCGGCAGCATTGCAAAGCAGGAAGCTCGGCGGGGCGGCGATCGACGTCTTCCCAGTCGAACCGTCTTCAAATGCGGACCGTTTCACCTCGCCGCTACAAGGTGCACCGAACGTCATCCTGACGCCGCATGTGGGCGGCTCCACGGAAGAAGCCCAAGAGCGTATCGGCGAGGAGGTCACCCGCAAACTGATCGAGTATTCCGATGTCGGATCGACCGTGGGTGCCGTGAACTTTCCGCAGGTACAGCTCTCCCCTCGGCCGGATGGCATACGCTTTATTCAGGTACAGCGGAACATGCCGGGCGAACTCGGCAAACTGAACGAAGTCTTCGCCCGCTTCGGCGTTAACATCGCCGCTCAGCATTATCAGACCGACGGCGAAATCGGCTATGTGGTCCTGGACACCGACGGCGTGCGCACCGATGCGGAAGACATTCTGCGTGAGATTCGCGGGCTTTCCGGCACCATTCGCGCACGGGTACTGAATCAGCCGTCCTAACCACACAACCGCGGCAGCAGAGCTTCGTTCCGCTCGGAATTTTTACGCTCTAGCTTTACAATTGTTGTCAGGATCATATCCACGTCATTGCCGTTTGCCGCCAGCGGAAAGTGGCCGCGCTCTATCGTCATTTCGAAGCCTCGCCGGATATCGAAGAAAATAACGCGGCGAAAACTCATTCTTCCGCAATCGATCGCGACACGATAATCCGAGATGATTTCTTCCCGATCTCGTATGACAGGGCACTCGGATAATTTCATCCCTGTTGCATCATAGCCATCTAAATTGACCACTTCCGTCCCAACAACTTTGTATCGCACGTCGAACGGAGTCTGGCTTAACACTTCGGAAAGCACCAGGAACGGCCACACATCGGCGGGAAGTTCTATCGGATCGAAGTCAACTCGGCCCGGCAATACGTCCGGAGACGGATGAATGGACATCCAGTATTCGGCCACACCACGTATCGTGGGATGACAATCTCTTGGTAAATCACTAAATTCGGACACAATAGTTCCTCGCCTTGTCGACACCCTCTGGCAGACAAGGGCATAGACAATCCAATAATACGTCATTGAAAATTGCGGAGAAATTTCGCGCCGCGAATAATCATCAACACACATGATATCGGCGGCGGAGTTTCATTTTCCCGCTGTTGGAGGGGCAGATAATTAATGTCCGGACTTTATTCAAGAAATCTTTGCCGGATATGCGGAATAAGAAATATTCAAACTCCACATGGATCGTCGGGAACTGGATCGAACGTAATCGGGGATTAATTTGAAAGAATATTCACCTGTTACCTAAACATAGGAGCAATGCATGGCCCGCATGGATTACGTTAACGCCGATAACGCGAACGATCGCGTGCAGGAACTACTCGGCAAGCTAGATCATAAGAATATTTTCCGAATGCTGGCCCATTCGCCGTCGCATTTTGAAACCTATGTCCGCATGGGTAACGCCATTCGCTTCAAGGGTGAACTCGATTCTGGTCTGCGGGAGTTGGCGATCACACGGGCAGGCATTCTGTGCAAATCCGACTACGAGGTTATCGCACACAAACGGATCGGTAAGGGCGTCGGGTTGGAAGACGTGAAGATCGACGCACTTGAGGAAGGAGCAACGGCGGACGCTTATTCCGATCTGGAAAAAGACGTGCTGCGCTTCACCGACGAAGTAGTCACAACAGACAAGGTATCGGACGAACTGTTCGAACGGTTGCAAGGGCAGTTGACGCAAGGCGCCTTGGTCGAACTGCACCTCGCCATCGGTTTCTACATCATGACGTCCAAATTTTTGGTCACGTTCGGCGTCGACCTGCAAAGCTAAGAAGGAGAGTTTACATGTCCAATTACGATCACGTTTTGGTCGATCACGAGGACGGCGTCGCGGTCATCACACTGAACCGCCCGGAAGTTCTCAACGCGATGAACCAGCACCTCAATGTGGAACTGCATGATGCAGTTCGCCAAGCGGACGGGGATGACGATGTCGGTTGTATCGTGATTACCGGCTCTGGCGACAAGGCCTTCACGGCGGGCGGCGACATTCACGAACAACGCGAAAACGACGTTAAGCTGAACGAGGCTGAACTCGACGCGAAACGAGATGTCTATATGAAAGGCGCTTATGAGATCAGCGCTTCGAAAAAGCCCACAATCGCGATGATGAACGGTCTCGCCTATGGCGGAGGCGCGGTT
>JABJCS010000614.1 GCA_018665505.1 Alphaproteobacteria bacterium | reverse complement strand
CGATGCTGCTTTCGATACCGACGATTTTGGGTGCCGGCGTTCTCGCCGCAGCCGATCTGGGGCAAAGTGGTGATTTCGAACTCGGTCAGGACGTACTGTTGTCCGCTGGCCTTGCCTTTATCACCGGGCTTCTATCGATTGTGATTATGATGCGGTGGTTAAGCCGAGCCGGATTTACGCCGTTTGTACTCTACCGTTTGGCTCTCGGCGCGGGTCTACTTTACTGGATATACGCCGTCGCTTAACCCGGCTGTGTTGTCGTATAGCGCCCGCCGCGGCGATAGACTTCCAAACATGATGGCAGCACGACTTCCGCCGCTTTCGGCTCGATGCCCAGATCCGCAAATGTGGATTCTTCCCCGCTTACCACATTGTCCTGCGCAAGTTGTTTGACTTGGTCGCGGGTCAGCAACGGTTTCGGCAGGAACTCCGCGAAGAAGCCGATCACCGAGGCAATTCCGAAGGGGACCGGAATAAGCGGCCGCCACCGCCGGGTTTGTTGCAGCACGAGTTCCATGATTTCGCAAAAACTATACGTGCGCGGACCACCCAGTTCATACAGTTTGCCGCGCGTATCAGGCCGCTCCAAACAGGCAACGATCGCATCTGCGACATCGCCGACATAGACCGGTTGAAAGCGGGTGCCGCCATCGCCGTAAATTTTGAGGCCGTCCATGGTCATGCGCGGCATGCCGCAGCCGAAGACCGGCAATGGGATCGGCAATTGCGCCATGGCCGCGAACCGAATGAAGAATTCGTCGTGCGGGCCGAAAACAACGCTCGGGCGCAAAATCGAAGCATCCGGGAAAGCCTCGCGAACGGCCGCTTCGCCGGCGGCCTTGCTTCTGGCATATGCCGAAGGAGAGGTAGCGGACGCGCCGATCGCCGATATGTGGACGAGCGATTTAACACCGGCAGCGGCGGCGGCTTCCGCGACGCTCGCCGCACCTTGGCCCTGCACGGCGTCGAAGCGCTGTGCGCCGCCTTCGTGAAGAATGCCGACGAGATTGACGACCGAGTCGGCCCCAGCAACTGCGCGGCGGACAGAATCCGCATCACGGATATTGGCCTGCACCGGCGTTATCTGTCCGACATCGCCCATTGGTTTGAGGAACAGCGCTGCCTGCGGATCGCGCACGGCCACCCTGACTTGATAGCCGCGTTTGGCAAGAGATTTGACGACTTGACGCCCGATACCGCCCGAGCCGCCGAAAACAGTGACCAAGGTCATGCCCTGATTTCTCCACAAATTCGTTGCGTCATTATGCCTGTTCGCGGCGAGAATTCCACGGAATTTAACATGATATAAAATTGTCCGAAGCTAAAAACCAGCGCTAATACGATGAAATAAAGCACATTAGTCAGTTGACAAAGCGACTCGCAGTGTCGAAATTCCGCCTGAGCGGCCCAGGTGGCGGAATTGGTAGACGCGCAGGCTTCAGGTGCCTGTGGGGGCAACCCCGTGGAAGTTCGAGTCTTCTCCTGGGCACCATTGTCGGGTGGCTCGACCCGATCGTAACGAAGGACTTTCCCTTTGGTGATTGAACTTCATCGAGGTGACTTGCCCGACAATGTCGACTTCGGGGCGTCTGTCGCTATAGATACCGAAACGCAAGGATTGAACACGTTGCGTGATCGGTTGTGCGTCGTGCAGCTAGCGGGTGCCGACGGTGTTTGCCATCTCGTGCATTATCCGACGCCCGATTACGACTCGCCGAACTTGCGGCGCGTGGTCAACGATACGTCGGTTCTCAAGCTGTTTCATTTCGGCCGTTTCGATATCGCCGCCTTGAATTACTACATAGGCACCGATTGCCGTCCGGTCTATTGCACGAAGATCGCCTCCCGGCTGACGCGCACTTATACGGATCGCCATGGATTGCGGGAGCTGTGCCGCGAGTTTCTCGGCATCGATCTCTCCAAGGAACAGCAATCATCGGATTGGGCCGCCCCGGAGTTGAGCAAGGCGCAGCAAGAATATGCCGCCAGCGACGTGCTGTATCTACATCGTCTGAAGGAGGCCTTGGACGGTCGCCTCGAGCGTGAAGGGCGCATGGAAATGGCACAAGCGGCATTTAATTTTCTGCCGACGCGTGCGGCGATGGATATTGCCGGTTTCGAAGCGGAAGATATTTTCGCGCATTCTTAAAATTCAGCGTCGGCTAGCAGCCGTTAATTGACCGTTAATGGGCGTTGCAGCATAATCCATGCCAATTTTTAATCGTTCCCACGGCAAATTTGTGCCAATGTTGATGGGTAGTCGAAATACCTTGGAAACGGAACCTCAATGACCGCACTGGATCGCCCTTCGCCCCTAGAGTCGCTGGAACAAGGCGATGCCGCCGATATGGAATCGGCGCGACGATTATTTCGGCTGGAAGCGGAAGGGATATCGGCGCTCGCTGATACGATAGATAAAAATTTTTCGGCCGCCGTGCAGGCGTTGTCAGGTGTTGAGGGGCGGGTCATCGTCTCCGGAATGGGGAAGAGCGGCCATATAGGCAGTAAGATAGCGGCGACCCTGGCCTCGACCGGGACGCCGTCGCATTACGTCCATCCAGGTGAAGCCAGCCATGGTGATCTTGGCATGATTACACGCCAAGATGCGGTACTCGCGTTATCCAATTCCGGGGAGACACCCGAACTGCGCGATATCGCCGAATATACACGTCGCTTTTCGATCCCGCTGGTCGTGATCACATCGGGGGCGGGGAGCACGCTCACGGAACTTGCCGATGTGGTGTTGCTCCTACCGGCCATTCCGGAAGCTTGCCCGATGGGGTTGGCGCCAACGACCTCGACGACGATGTCCTTGGCGATGGGGGACGCGTTGGCGGTCGCAATGTTGGAACGGAAAGGGTTTTCGGCCCAGGATTTCCGGGTTTTGCACCCTGGCGGAAAACTCGGCAGCAGCTTATTGCGGGTTTCCGATCTCATGCATGAAGGCGACGCCTTGCCGTTGGCGGATACCAGCACGACCATGCGGGACATCATACCCACAATGTCGGAGAAACGTTTCGGTTGCGTTGGCGTAATCGACGGTGAAGGCGAACTTATCGGTGTTATCACGGACGGCGATTTGCGTCGTACTTTGGCGGAGAATCTCTTGAGCCGCGCGGCTGCGGATGTCATGACGACGGCGCCGAAGACGATCAAGCCGCAGGCGCTTGCGGCGGAAGCTGTCGCGGTTATGAACGATATGCAGATTACAAACTTGTTCGTTGTTGGGGGCCCATCGCAGAAGCCCTTAGGCATTCTGCACATCCATGATTTGCTGAAAGCGGGGATTACCTGATCGCATGAGCATGGCCACCGAAGCACCGGCGCGTGGCCGGGTCGCTCTCACGGCGCGGCGGACGCAAAGTGCGGGTTACCTTTACGGCCATTTTGTCGGCTTCTTGAAGGTGGTGCTGCCGACGGTGGCAACGGCGCTGCTTCTCATTGTTGTGATTTGGCCACAGCTAAACGAGCAGAATAAAACCTTCGAGATCGGTTTTAAGGAGATCGACAAGAGTGCGGCCGAGAATCTGCGCATGGAAAAAGCGCGGTATACTGGCGTCGACCGATCGAAACGGCCCTTTTCCATCACTGCGGAAGAAGCGGAACAGATCGATCCGAAATCTCCAGTTATTGAACTCGTGCAACCCAAGGCCGACATCGTGATGCAGGATGGCTCTTGGATTGCAGTCACGGCCGAAGTCGGTAATTACAATCGAGCGAGCCAGTTCCTCGAGTTATCAGGGACCGTGAATCTCTTCCACGACAAAGGCTACGAGTTCCGCACCAGCAGCGCGGTTTTGGATTTGCGCGCGGGCGACGCCATCGGCACAGAGCCAGTTCACGGGCAAGGTCCATTCGGCCACATTCAGGCGGAGAGTTTCATCGTCCGTAATCGCGGTGAACGGATCGAGTTCCACGGCAAAGCTCAGGTGGTATTGTTGAACGACCCGACGGACCCACGAAACAAAGGCAAGAAACGGTGATCACGGTATTTGGACGCGTCGCCATCTGTTTGATCGTCGTTGCCTTGAGCGCCGCGGGTGCTGCCTATTCGCAAAATCTGATACAGGGCGGCGACGACCCTTTGAATCTGACGGCAGAGAGTTTGGTCTGGCACCGGGACGGCAACAGAATGGTCGCGACGGGCAATGCCCGCGTTATCCGATCCGGTGTCGCGCTTCGGGCCGATACGCTGACGGCCCATTCCCGCAAGAATAAGTCCGGGGAAGGCGATCAGTTCTACCGCGTGGATGCTGAGGGCAATGTTCAGATCATCTCGAAGAACGAGCGGGTCTTTGGTGATCGGGGCGAGTATAAAATCGACGATCAAAATTTCGTGCTCGTTGGCAACAATCTTCGAATTGAGTCCAATCAAGGCCTGATTACGGCGCGGGATCAGCTGGAATACTGGGAAGCAAAACAACAATTCGTCGCGCGCGGTGAGGCCACCATCGTCAAGGAAGACAAACGCTTGCGGGCCGACATCCTGTTGGCCCTGTTGGGGGCCGACGCGAAGGGAAAACAGGAAATCCAACAGGTCAATGTGTGGGGCAACGTGCTGATCTCGACCGCGAGCGAAATCGTCCAAGCGGGAAAAGGTGTGTATAATGTGCAAACCGGGATAGTCAGACTTCAAGAAAACGTTAAGATTACCCGTGGTAAAACGCAGTTGAATGGAAATGAGGGCGAGGTCGACTTGAATACGGGCATCAGCCGGATGATTGGTGGGAAACGCCGGGTCCGGGTCCTGATCCCTCCGCAACGCAAGAAACGTCAATAGCGTGGTTCCGACATCGGAAACGCAAAAAACAGAAAGTTGTTGAGTAGATGGATCGCATAAACGAACCGAAACTTGGGAACGGCGCATCGGGTGATGCTACGGCGGCACCCCCGCGCCTCGTCGCCGACAATCCCGGTCTGGTCGCGCTCAATCTCGGTAAGCAATACAAACGGCGTCCCGTCTTGCGGAATGTGAGCCTCAACCTGCAGCGCGGCGAGGTCGTCGGTTTGCTCGGGCCCAATGGGGCCGGAAAGACGACTTGTTTCTATATCATTACAGGTTTGATCGCCGCCGATTACGGCGAGATTTACCTCGACGGTCAGGAAGTGACAAACTTACCGATGTATCGACGCTCCCGACTCGGTGTTGGGTATCTGCCGCAAGAACCGTCCATTTTTCGGGGTCTGAGTGTCGAACAGAACATTCGGGCCGTCTTGGAAGTGATCGAATCGGATCGACAGATGCGAGAGACAATCCTGGAGGGCCTCCTCGCTGAGTTCTCCATTTCCCACCTGCGGCGGACATCGACGATCACCTTATCCGGTGGGGAGCGCCGTCGGGTTGAGATTGCGCGTGCTCTCGCGTCACAGCCTCATTTTATTTTACTAGATGAACCGTTCGCCGGTATCGATCCAATCGCGGTGCGTGATATCCGTGAATTGGTGACGCATTTGAAGGATCGCGGCATTGGTGTGTTGATCACTGACCATAATGTTCGTGAAACACTCGATATCGTCGACCGGGCCTATATCTTGCACGACGGTCAGGTCCTTATGGAAGGGGCACCTGACGAGATAGTGCGGAACTCGGACGTTCGGCGAGTTTATCTCGGCGACCGGTTTAGTCTCTAAGGCAATCGGTCGACCATACGATGGCGATTTCCCAACGGCTCGATCTCAGGCAATCCCAATCTCTGGTGATGACGCCGCAGTTGCAACAGGCAATTAAGCTGCTGCAATTGTCTAATATTGAGTTGTCGGAATTCGTTGAGGATGAGTTGAGCCAGAACCCCATGCTCGAACGCGACGACGGTGACGGTCCGGCCCGGGGTGATGGCGAGACAGGTGCCGCGAGTGAACCAACCGAGGCGGCACCGACGAATGACGAGGTGGCCGGTCCGGATTCTCTCGATATGGCGGCCGGCGGGGATTTACCCGATGCTGCGGAAAAACCCCTCGATATGGAATATGAAAACGTCTGGGACGATCAACATCCCCGAGACGTTTCCGATGACGTAGCCGGTGGTTTCGAGAGTCATTCTCCTATTGGCGCCGGCGGCCGCAGCGATTTCAGCGAGGGGTTGGGCGACTTCGAATCAACTTTGAGCGAGGAGCCGAGCCTGCGCGAACATCTGACGGATCAGCTGGCGCTGGATGTTCCCGAAGGCGCGGATCGCATTATCGGGCTGCATTTGATCGATATGCTCGACGAATCGGGGTGGTTGGCCGGCAGCGCCGACGAGGTCGCCGGTATGTTGGGGTGCGACGTCGCCCGCGTGGAATCCGTGTTGGAGCGATTGCAGCAATTCGATCCGCCGGGCGTGTTCGCGCGTGGTTTGAAGGAATGTCTAGCACTGCAGTTGCAGGATAAGGGTCGTCTCGATCCGGCGATGGAAGCGTTGATTGAGAATCTTGAATTGCTGGGGCGCCAGGACAAGGCGGCTCTGCTTAAGACCTGCGCCGTCGATGAAGAGGATCTCACCGATATGGTCGCTGAGATACGGGCACTCGACCCAAAACCGGCGAGTAGTTTCCGGGAAGAGACGGTCCAAAGCGTCACACCAGATATTCTGATGCAGTCGCATCCGGATGGCGGCTGGTTTCTGGAACTCAATCAGGAAACGCTACCGCGTGTTTTAGTGAACACCGAGTATTTCGCTCGTGTCAGCAAGGGTGTCCGGCGCAAGGATGAAAAGGAATACGTGAATGAGCGGTTTCAGACCGCGAATTGGTTGGTGAAATCCTTGCACCAACGGGCCACCACCATCCTTAAGGTGGCGGGAGAAATCGTGAAGCAGCAAGATGCTTTTTTCCGTCATGGCGTGGAGCATCTAAAGCCTCTAATCCTGCGTGATATCGCGGAGGAGATCGAGATGCATGAGAGCACGGTAAGCCGTGTGACGACGAATAAGTTCATGGCGACGCCACGCGGTCTTTATGAGCTTAAGTATTTCTTTACTTCCTCCATTCAGAGTGCAACCGGCGGTGACGCGCATTCAGCCGAATCGGTTCGTTTTAAAATCAAAGCGTTAATCGAGAATGAATCGCCGAAGTCGATCCTGTCGGACGATAAGATCGTTGATATTCTGCGCGGCGACGGTATCGATATCGCTCGCCGAACGGTCGCTAAATACCGCGAGTCGATGCGAATCGGATCTTCGGTCGAACGGCGACGCATGAAGGCCGGCACGCTTTAGCTGTACGGAGAAGTATATGATTTCATGGGTGGATTTAGGTAGTATTGACTCGGTCCACGGTGCCGCCTATGTATCGCCCTCCGCTGCGAATGTATGCGGCGATAGCGGGCCTTTAGGAGGCCCTGCCAGTTTCAAAAATCAGATGTCAGGCGTATGCAATTAACGATTAACGGGAAGCAGCTCGATGTGGGCGCTGCGCTTCAAGAATATATTGAAGACCAGCTGCCGACGATTGTGGGTAAGTATTTCGAAAACCCGACCGATGGCCATGTCACTATGTCCAAGGAAGGTAGCGATATTCGCGCCGATGTATCGGTCCATGTCGGCAAGGGCATCATGTTGCAAGGCCATGCGACCGCGGGCGATGCCTATGCTGCCTTCGACGAAGCGGCCGAGCATGTAGGCAAACGTCTGCGCCGCTATAAGCGCCGTCTTCGTGACCACCATAAAGGCCGCTCCGACAATTCCAATACCTTGCCGGCACTGCAATATGTCTTCGCGGCGGAAGAAGAGAACACGACGAACGAGCCGGATCAGCCGGTGATCGTCGCCGAGATGGAAACCGAGATTGAGGTCATGACGCCGGGCGATGCGGTCATGCGGATGGACCTGGCCAATCTACCTGCCTTGATGTTCCGCAATGTGGCGCATAGCGGATTGAATATGGTTTACCGACGTGCCGATGGTAATATCGGGTGGGTTGATCCGCGCGGATCGCGCGGCGGCGTTCCCGAGGGAAGCTAGGGCGGACACATGGAAATCTCCGATCTCATCACGCCGGACAGCATTTTTTCAAAATTGCCCGCTACTTCAAAGAAGCAGGCATTGCAGGAATTGGCGAAGCGGGCGTCCGATATTTCGGAACTCAATGAGCGGGTGATATTCGACGCGTTGATTGAACGCGAGCGATTGGGGACCACCGGTGTCGGCAACGGAATTGCGATCCCGCACGGCAAACTCGCCGGGCTTGATCGATTGCATGGTCTATTTGCCCGTTTGGACAAGCCGATCGAGTTCGATTCGATCGACGAGCAGCCGGTGGATTTGATTTTCCTGCTATTGGCGCCGGAATGTGCCGGGGCGGATCACCTGAAAGCCTTGGCCCGGGTGTCCAGGTTGTTGAGGGACCGGTCGACCTGCGAAAAGCTTCGCGGTTCGGAAGATCCCGATGCACTTTACGCCCTCTTGATTGAAACCGCGACGGACGCGGCGGCTTAGTCCACCGCCCAATTTTTAGAGCGTCTTAGTGGACGCTTACCGGCTCAAAATCATTCTCTAAGGCGGCCATGATCGCGGTCTTGTAGTTTGGTGCGATGCCGAGTTCACGCCCGTCGCCCGCCATCAGCATGAATTGCACCGTATTATCGATGTGGACTGGGCGGACATAGGCGACATCGTCGGCACCCAGACGGGCAAACTCTATTTCCGTAATCTGTCGGGCTGATTCTTCGGTCATGTCATTTGCCTCCTTGGGTGACTTCGTCGATGTCCAGCGGTCGATTGCGGCTTTGGCCGGGGGGAGCACTTGCGATCTCAATCGTGCGGACTCGGCTTTCCGGTGCCGGGCGTGCGAGTTCGATATGCAGTAATCCGTTATCCAAATGCGCGCCGTTTACTTCGATTCCGTCCGCGAGCACGAAATTGCGAAGGAACTGACGGGCGGCGATGCCCCGGTGCAGGAAGACGCGGTCCTGATCGTCCGTTTGCTGCCCACGAATGACGAGTTGGTTGTCCTCAAGCTCTATCGACAGATCCTCTTCGGAGAAACCGGCGACGGCGAGACTAATTCTGAGTTGATTGTCGCCGACCTGTTCGATGTTGTAGGGCGGGTAGCCCTCGGTTTGCATCTTTGAGATTCGGTCGAGCGTCCGCTCGAAATCTTCGAAGCCCAACATCAGAGGGCTATTGAATAAAGAAACACGAGACATGTGCAGCGCCTCCTCCATGCGGTGAGCGAGTGGCTGTAGTATTTGAGGACCGTGAGGCTCCCCCTAAACGGCCCAGACCTTCGGTCCTGTGCCGCAAATGTTATTTGGGGACGATATAGGCCGGTTGCAAGCGGCCTATGGTCGACAGGCTAGTCGATCACGCGAAGTGCGATACGATCCGCTGGCGCCGCGTAGAACGTGTTGAGCGGGGTGTCGAAGGGAGCGCCGTCAAAGAGTGAGGCGACGCCGAAGAAGGCCATCAGCATGAGTAGGCCGGCGACAGAAGCGACGAAGGTGAGTTGCTGCATGTGTCAAATTCCCGATCTGTTTCGTTCGTCCCAACCGTGCTT
>JABJCS010000613.1 GCA_018665505.1 Alphaproteobacteria bacterium | reverse complement strand
CGCCTGCAGGAACACCAAGGCGCACATGGCCGTCGACGATCTTTGCCGCTTTCCCGGCAATCGAGATGTCCGCCAGCATCGCGACAACCAGTCCCGCACCGACCGCGACGCCGTTGATCGCCGAGATCACCGGCTTGTTGCAATCGATGACGTTGTAGACAAGGTCACGCGCTTCTTTCCAGGCCTGGATGCGCTGGGTCTCGTCACTGATGTTGGCTTCGATCATGCCAAAATCACCGCCCGAGGAGAACGCCTTGCCCGCGCCCGTTACGATGACGGCGTCGACGTCGGGGTCAAGGTCAATGTCCTTCCAGATATAGGTCAGCTGATTGTGACCCTTGGCATCGAGCGAATTATAGGTCTTCGGATTGTTAAATGTGATCCGCAATACGCGGTCGATGGGAAAGTCGATGTCGAAAGAATCGTATTTAGCGTAACGGTCGGACATGATTGTCTCCTCGGAATTCGTACCTGGGTTAGTAATTAGGCGGCGGAGCACGGAAGGCGAGGTGGTTAAGCACGAAACAGTCGCGTAATTGACGTTGAACTAAGCCCGGCTATTTCCTAACTGGCCTCGCGGTAACGTGGGTGAGAATGACATCGGAGAGATTAATGCCGGACGATAAAAAGACCGCCCTCATCATCGGCGCGACCGGTGTCATCGGTAAAACCTTGACCCAATGGCTGGGGGCCAAAGACGATTGGTCGGTCATCGCGGTCTCTCGGCGGGAGCCGGATTACGATTTCGCGGGAACCCATGTCTCCGCCGACCTGTTCGATCGCGCCGATTGCGAGGCGACATTGGGTGCGCTTCCGGATGTAACGCATCTTTATTACGCGGCTTATACGGACCGACCAAGCTGGGCTGAGCAATGCGCTCCGAATGTGGAGATGTTTGAAAATGCGCTCGCTTCCGTCGAAGACGGCGGGGCGCCGCTACGCCGGGTGATCCTGATGCAGGGCACCAAGTATTACGGCTGCCACCTTGGACCGTTCAAGACGCCGGCACGGGAGGACGACCCCCGGCATCTGCCGCCGAATTTCTATTTCAACCAACAGGACCTGATGGAAACACGCCGTCGTGGTAAGGATTGGTCCTGGGTGTGTCTGCGTCCGCACACGGTGTGCGGACAGGCAGTTGGCATGCCGCTCAATTTGTTGTCGGTCATTGCTGTCTACGCGGCACTTTCGAAAGAGATGGGATTGCCGCTCCGTTGGCCCGGGAAAGCGTTGGCTTTTCACAGGATGTTCCAACTCACCGATGCGGGCCTTCTGGCGCGCGCCGCGGAATGGTCCGGTACGGCCCCCGACGCGGCGGACCAGGCGTTTAACATTACCAACGGTGATTACTTCCGCTGGGAACAATTGTGGCCGAAGATCGCGGCGGCATTCGATATGGAAGCAGGGCCGGTACAAACCGTCGACCTGTCTCGGATGATGGCGGATAAGGAGTCGTTGTGGCGGTCGATGATCGCGAAATACGGATTGCAACCGACAGCCTTCGCGGATGCAGCAAATTGGGCATTTGGGAATTACGTACTCGGCAACGAATGGGACGTCATGTCAGACACGTTGAAGGCCCGCAAAGCAGGCTTCCACGAGTGCCTGGACAGCGAGGCCAAATTTGTGACGCAGCTCAAGGAGCTGCGGTCCGAGAAGTTTGTGCCATAGATTGTTGTGATGCTGGATTTCCACAAAATTACTAATGCGAAAGCGAGCAATTCTCGTTTGTGACCTATCGCCCTATGGGTCACATTGCCTGACCTAATGGTTAGCCTAAGGTTTCGTCATGCAAGAGCCGCAAAAAACATTCGGTCTCGATAAAGTTGCCTGGATCATCATTGCCGGAGCGACGGTGGTGACGATTGCGATGGGCGTGCGGAGTACGTTTGGCGTATTTCTCAATCCACTTTCCGCCGAGCATGGCATCTCCATTAGCATGCTGTCCTTCGCCATTGCCTTGCAGAACCTGGTATGGGGATTGGCGCAGCCGGTGGCGGGCGCGATATCCGACCGTCACGGAGCGGGCCGCGTCATCGCCGTGGGTGGCGTGTTATATGCGGCAGGCCTCGTCGTCGCCGCTCTGTTCTCTGATCCGATAATGATCATCTTCGGTGGTGGTATTCTGATCGGCATGGCGCAAAGCTGCACGACCTTTGCCATCGTCCTGGGTGTCGTTGGTCGGAATGTCGGTGAAAAACGCCGCCCGATGGCGCTGGGTATCGCGGCGGCCGGCGGCTCCTTCGGCCAAATGGCGGTCGTGCCACTGGCGCAAGGACTCATAGAAATCGATGGTGTCGTCTTCTCGTTGATGGGAATGGCGGCGTTGACATTCATTCTTGTACCGCTGGCAATGCCCTTGGCGGGAAAGCCCTCGGACGCGGCGGCGGCGAGTGCGCCTGGTCCCGCTCAGGCACTCGGCGCGGTCTTGCGCGGGGCGGTCGGGAATAAGGGCTATGTCCTATTGACGCTCGGTTTCTTTACCTGTGGGTTTCAGGTCGCCTTTATCGGCGTGCATCTTCCGGTCTACCTACTGAACTGCGGATTGCCAACCCACGTAAACCCGGCGACTTTGGCAGCGACGGCGCTCGCGACCATTGGGTTCTTCAATATGGTCGGCACCTATTTCCATGGTGTGCTTGGAATGCGATATCAGATGAAGAACCTGCTGGTATGGAACTATACGCTTCGCGGTATCTTTATTCTGATGTTCTTTTTCGCGCCAAAGACCGAAGTCGCTGTGATCGCGTTCGCTATCGGCATGGGGGCGCTATGGTTGGGCACGGTGACGCTTACTAGTGGGATCGAAACTGTTCGGCCCGGCCAATCTCGGATTGTTGTTCGGGGTGTGCTTTTTCTCGCATCAGGTGGGCTCGTTCCTTGGTGTGTGGATCGGCGGATATTTATTCGACCTTACGGGCAATTACGACACCATCTGGATTTTGACCGCGCTCGCTGGATTCATGGCGGCGGCGTTCAACTTGCCGATCAAGGAACGCTCGGCAGTGCAACCAGCCTAAGTAAGGGTTGAGCGGCGGCCTTATCGCGTTTAGGAAGACGTTATGGCAAGACGTCTTAAACTCGCGACGGTCGGCACCGGCTATTTCGCGCAATTCCACTACGAAGCTTGGAGCCGGATCGAGAATGTCGATCTTGTCGGGCTCTGTACCCTCGACGGCACCATGGGTCGCAATATCGCGGGCCGTTTCGACGTGGATACAGTCCATGGCGATGTCGCCGATATGCTCGACGCGGTGAAACCGGACCTACTCGATATTGTCACGCCACCACCAACTCACCGTCGATTTATCGAAACCGCCGTATCGCGTGGTGTCGCCGTGGTCTGTCAGAAGCCGTTTACGGAAAACCTGGCGGAGGCGGAGGAAATGACGGCGCTGGCGGAAGCGGCGAATGTTCCGCTGATCGTACACGAGAATTTCCGCTTTCAGCCCTGGCATCGTCAGGCCCGTAAGATCTTAGACGAAGGTACGTTGGGCGAGGTCTATCAGATATCATTCCGAATGCGTCCGGGTGACGGGCAGGGGCCGGACGCCTATCTGGAGCGCCAACCCTACTTCCAAACCATGGAACGGTTTTTGGTCCACGAGACGGCAATCCACTTCGTCGATGTGTTCCGCTATCTCATGGGTGAAGTGGAGAGTGTCTACGCCGATCTCACGCGGTTTAATCCGGCGATCAAGGGCGAGGATTCCGGATATATCGTTTTTCAATTCCGCAGTGGCGCGAAGGGGTTGTTCGATGGCAATCGGCTTGTCGACCATGTGGCGGAGAACCGTCGCCTCACCATGGGCGAGATGTTGATCGAAGGCGCTGAAGCGGTGCTGCGGGTCGATGGCGACGGCGGGATGTTTCTGCGCAAGCATGGCTATGATGCCGAAATGCCGGTTGCCTATGATTGGGAGAATCGCGGGTTTGCCGGGGACAGTGTCTATATGCTGCTCCGCCATGTCGTGCAGCATGTCCTCGCGGGCGCCCCGGCGATGAACACGGCGCGGGCGTATCTCACCAATCTAAAAATCGAAAACGCGATCTATCGGTCCAGCGAGGTGGGCGCGAAGGTCGCGTTATAATAACCGGCATTCCCACGAAGGTGGAAATGTGAGCCCGCATGAGGGTCTAGCCGTTTACCGTTTCCAGATCAACGGGCTCCGCCATTGCCCCAGTCGCTCGCATGGCGTCGATCCGGGTTGCTTCACTGCGCTGCCGTTCAACGAAGATTTCCCAGCAATGATTGTCGGGATCGGTGAAATAGATACCGTAGGAAATTCCGTGATCGACGGCTCTCTGCACGTCGACGCCGTTGGCGATTAAGCCTTTGCGGAATTCGCTCAACTCTTGGACCGAGCCGTCGAATTTCAAAGCAATGTGATTGATCGTCTCTTCGCTCTTGGCGACCGGGTTTTCGAACAGCGCGATATCATGATCGTTCTCACCGAAAGATAAGAAGCTGCCGTTGCGCTCCGGACTGTCGACGACGACCGTCATGCCGAGATTCTTGCAATACCAGTCGCGTGAGATGGCGAGGTCGCTGACATAGATGACGGTGTGTCCGAGTTCCATGATTCTGGGCATGTCAAAATCCTTTCGCGTGAGCTTTGAATTTCGAAGCAAACATCTGTGGCGGTCAAGTGCGTTTAGAGGCTACGGGATAATTCCGGGTAATCGGCAACAATTTTTTCGAAGCGTTCGCGGATCGATCCACCGTTCGGATCGTCGCCGACAGCTTCGAACAATCGATGTTTCATGAAGAAGCGCCAATGCACCGGAAGACCCGAGAGTAGGTCGCTGAGTGTCGCGTAATTCTCGTCGGTCCAGATACTTTCGAATTCGTCCCGCTCGGGCCCGAAATCAAAAAAGTTGGTTTTCCGGGCGGTGCTCATGTCGTGGCGGCGTGCCGTGGTCGCGGGCTCGCTATAGCCACCGTTTTCCAGCACTACGCCATAGGAATTCGAAGCTTCGTCGTCGGTGACAAAGCCGCTCCGCACATCCCGGACTACGGCTTCGGGATCACGCTCCAACGGGTCGCCCCAACCGCCGGAGCCGCCCGATGCGACATGAACGATGTCGCCGGGTCCGATGGTTAGGATATCCGTATTGCCAAGATTGACTTCTTGATTGCCGCCGGGGTTCAGGAGGAAGACCGAGTTACGACCAGCCTTTCCGTTGAGCACACCCCAGGACCGAAACCGGGTGCGGTCACGGTTGCGGGCGGTGATTTTGGTGTTCGGTGCCTGCGCCTGGAACCGCATTTCCGTCGCCAATCCGCCGCGATGTTTCCCAGCTCCGCCGGAGTTTTGCGCCAGACCATACCGCAGGATCTTGATTGGCACTTCCGCTTCATTGATCTCGACCGGTGTGTTCTTGAGGAAAGAACTGTTGGCACCAGATCCTTCTGCTCCGTCTTCCGCCGGATTGCCGCCGGCCCCGCCGGAAATCGGACCGATCGAGGCAACGACCCGGCGGCTTGTCCGGTTGTCGACGCTGTTGACGTTCATGATTGGGCCACCACTGCACGGCGATGCGGGCAGTCGATCCGGGGCCGCTTGGACGAACGCGCCGAAGGTGATTTCTTGCAGGCGCATCGAAGATAGTGTGCGCATACCGACCGCCGCCGGGAATTCGGGATTGACGATGGTGCCTTTCGGCAAGATGCAGCGGCACACCCGGGTGACACCTGAATTCAGGGACAGTGTCGGGTCGAGCGTGTAGAGCACGTAGACCAGCCCGACCAACATCATGACGTGACGCTCTTCGCCACCAGTCGGAATGTTCATCGATGATTCGAGTTGTGGGTCGCTGGTAGAGAAATCAAAGACGCATGAATCGCCTTCGATGGTCAGGTTGAGGGCGATACGACAAGGCCAGCCGTCGACGGCGTCTTCGTCCATGTAATCCGCGAAAAAATAGTCGCCGTCCGGCAGATCGCCGATGATCGTACGAGCCTGCGTCTCGGCGTAATCGAGGAGGTCGTCGATACCGTCGCGAAAGGTGTCGATCCCGAATTTTTCGATCATCTCGTGAACGCGGCGCTCGCCGGTATTTACCGCCGCGAGCTGAGCTTTCAAATCGCCCCAGTTTTGCTCCGGCATGCGGACATTGGTGAGCAAAATATCGAGCACATCCTGATTGATCTCACCGCCCCGCATGATCTTCGTCGGTGGAATACGGATGCCTTCCTGATGCACTTCGGTGAGGGTACGTGACAGGCTGGCGGGCACAGCACCACCCACATCGGTGTTATGGATATGCCCGACGGCGAAGCACACGATCTTGCCTTCGTGGAAGATTGGCTTCCAGATATGCATGTCCGGCGTATGGGTACAGACAAATCCGCTATAAGGATCGTTGGTGATGCAAATGTCACCTTCTTCGTAGTGATCGATGGATTTGATCACGTT
>JABJCS010000072.1 GCA_018665505.1 Alphaproteobacteria bacterium | reverse complement strand
CAATCCGTTCTTGGTGATGTCATTCAAGACGCGGTAGTCGAATCGTCTTCTCAGGCAATAACCGATCAAAGTCTGACACCGGCGACACAGCCGAAGATCGATGTCACGAAATTCGAGGATGCCGAAGACCTCGAATATACGATGGCGGTCGAGGTTATGCCCGAAATTACGGCGGTCGACTTCAAGACATTGAAATTGGAACGATTGACCTGCGATATTTCAGACGAGGAAATCGAGAAATCGATGGTGAATATTGCGTCTGAAATGGTCCGCTCCGAGCCGATTAAACGAGCTCGCAAGGCGCGGAAGGACGATATCGTCGTTATCAACTTTGTCGGTTCAATTGATGGTGAGGAGTTTGAAGGTGGCAAAGCCGAAGATTTCCAGCTGACCCTCGGTTCGGAACGTTTCATACCAGGGTTTGAAGATCAGTTGATTGGCGCAAAATCGGAGGAACATGTGACGGTTAACGTCTCATTCCCGGAAGATTACGCGGCTGAGAATCTGAAGGGCAAGGACGCGGTTTTTGAAGTCGATATCAAGGAAATCCGTGAACGTGTAGAAACGCCAATTGATGACGAATTGGCCAAGTCACTTGGCCTGGAATCGCTCGATCAATTGAAGGATGGAACACGTCAGCAGCTGGAGCAGAACTATACGATGTTCTCGCGTAACCGGTTGAAGCGGGTATTGCTCGATCAATTGGACGAAGGCCATGATTTCGAAATTCCGCCGGGAATGGTCGAGACCGAAGTTGAGTCCATTTGGGAGCAATTCGAACAAGCACGGCGCGAAGAACGTCTTGATGACGAAGACAAGGATAAGGCCGAAGAAGAGCTGCGCGAGGAATACGGTAAGATTGCGAGCCGTCGCGTGCGGTTGGGATTACTGCTTGCGGAAGTCGGACGTGCGAACAATATCGAAGTCACTGCCGAAGAAGTAAATCAAGCCATGCTCCAGGAAGTACGCAAATATCCCGGTCAAGAGCGCCAGGTGATGGAATACTTCCAGCAGAACCAGCAAGCGATGGCAGGTCTGCGGGCACCGATCTTCGAAGATAAGGTAATCGATTTCATCTTGGAGATGGCCGAAGTTACCGATCGTTCGGTGACGCCGGAAGAATTGATGGCCGATCCAGAGGAAGAAGCGCCGAAAGAAGCTAAAAAGAAAGCGCCCAAAAAGAAGAAGCCGGCAGCGAAGAAGAAAGCTAAAGCGGCGGACGACAGCGATACGCCCGCGGAAGATAGTTGAGATATCGGGCTGGCTCGAACGGAACGGATTACCTGCAATGACGATGCACGACGAAGTACAAATGAATGCGCTAATTCCCATGGTTGTCGAGCAGACAAATCGTGGCGAACGTTCTTACGATATTTATTCGCGCCTTTTGAAGGAGCGAATCATTTTCCTTACAGGACCTGTGAATGATGCGGTCGCTTGCGTGATTTCCGCGCAGTTACTGTTCCTGGAATCAGAGAACCCGAACAAAGATATCGCACTCTACATAAATTCGCCGGGTGGTGTCGTGACTTCCGGCCTCTCCATTTACGATACAATGCAGTATATCAAGCCTGATGTGTCGACGGTATGCCTTGGACAGGCGGCATCAATGGGTTCTTTGTTGCTGGCGGCTGGGGCGAAGGGGAAGCGATACAGCTTGCCGAATAGCCGCGTCATGCTGCACCAGCCTTCCGGTGGTTTTCAGGGACAGGCGACGGATATTGAAATCCACGCCCGTGAAATTTTGGACCTGCGCAAACGACTGAACGAAATATACATGAATCATACCGGACAGGACTTTGAGACCATCGAGCGCGCGCTTGAGCGTGATAACTTTATGTCGGCGGAAGCGGCGATGGAGTTCGGCTTAATTGACAAGGTGGAGACGGCGCGGGCGGACGCTGACGAGTCGACCGGTAGTGATGGCGATTCGGGTTCAGAAAGCTAAAATTTGACCCACGAGGCCCAAACAGGCTTTGATTGGCATAAGCTTTGCGAATTTGACATCCAACCCGCGTCTTGCGCGACTCCGCAGGTTAGATGGATTTTATTGCGACTGCGGTTAAGCTAGCGTTAACTAATTTCGTGCCATCGTTTTTGTGATTGTTTACCCGGAGTCTGTTTGGCTAACATGATTGCCTAAGACTGCAACGAACGGATAACCACCCTATGACGAAGTCCAGCAACGGCGACTCAAAGAACACGCTCTACTGCTCGTTTTGTGGCAAGAGCCAGCACGAGGTGCGCAAGCTGATTGCCGGACCGACGGTATTCATCTGCGACGAATGTGTCGAACTGTGCATGGATATCATCAAGGAAGACCATAAGGCGACGATCTCGAAATCGAGTGATGGTGTTCCGACGCCGAAAGAAATCCGGCAAGTTTTGGACGATTATGTCATTGGTCAGTCGCATGCGAAACGAGTGCTCTCCGTTGCCGTCCACAACCACTATAAGCGCTTGAGTGTCGGTGGGAAGAACGGCGAAGTTGAACTGGCTAAATCGAACATCCTTTTGGTCGGGCCGACAGGTTGTGGCAAGACATTGCTGGCTCAAACCTTGGCTCGGATTTTGGATGTGCCATTTACGATGGCAGATGCCACCACGCTGACCGAAGCCGGATATGTGGGCGAGGATGTGGAGAATATCATCCTCAAGCTTCTTCAATCCGCGGACTATAATGTCGAGCGGGCCCAGCGCGGCATCGTCTATATCGATGAAGTCGACAAGATTAGCCGTAAATCTGACAATCCGTCGATCACGCGTGACGTCTCGGGCGAAGGCGTTCAGCAAGCGCTGCTAAAAATCATGGAAGGCACGGTTGCCAGTGTCCCGCCGCAAGGGGGCCGCAAACACCCTCAGCAGGAATTTCTGCAGGTCGATACGACCAATATCTTATTTATTTGCGGTGGTGCTTTCTCCGGTTTGGAAAAAATTATTTCATCGCGTTTTAAGGGATCTTCGATTGGTTTCGGGGCGGATGTCCGTGGTCCGGACGATCAGCAAATCGGTGATGTTTTGCTCGATGTCGAACCGGAAGACTTGCTTAAATTCGGCTTGATCCCCGAGTTCGTCGGCCGGTTGCCGGTCTTGGCGACGTTGACGGATTTGGACGAAGACGCCCTGGTCGAAATTTTGACCAAACCGCGTAACGCCTTGATCAAGCAATATCAACGCCTTTTCGATATGGAGACCGTGCATCTGGAATTTTCCGAGGATGCTTTGCGTGCAATTGCGCAAAAGGCAATCGTCCGCAAGACTGGGGCACGTGGATTACGCTCCATCATGGAAAATATTTTGCTAGACCCGATGTACGAGTTGCCGGGATTGGAAGGCGCTGAAGAGATTGTAATTAATCGCGAAGTCGTCGAGGGCCGAGCCGAGCCGCTGTACATTTACGCGGACCGTCGGGAAGACCTCGAATCGAGTGCGTGAACGGTGCCGGCTGTCGCCCCCTTGAAAGGGGTGGTTCAGAGGCCCAATTAAAACGTCCCTCCCTGCCGGCGAATTATGGCGGGGCAAATTGACGAATAGAATGGTGTCCTAATGTCCGAGCCCACCGGCGACCTGATTTTTCCTGTCCTACCACTGCGGGATATCGTTGTATTTCCGCATATGATCGTCCCTTTGTTTGTAGGACGTGATAAGTCGGTCCTCGCGCTTGAAGACGTCATGAACGACGACAAGCAAATTTTACTCGTGACGCAAAAAAACGCGGCGCAAGACGATCCGGGCACGGAAGATATTTTCCGGATGGGGACGATCGCGACAGTTCTCCAATTACTGAAGCTTCCCGATGGGACTGTGAAAGTCCTTGTTGAGGGCAACCGGCGCGCCAAGATCGCCCGCTTCACTGATAAGGAGGCCT
>JABJCS010000071.1 GCA_018665505.1 Alphaproteobacteria bacterium | reverse complement strand
TATTTGCGCTGCCGCGGTTCGGCGATATTGCCCGTGCCGTTTCGTTGCTAAAAAGCCTCGACCGCCTGTCGACGCCAAAGTCAGGCGATGAAAGATTTACCGTTTCGGGCATCGATTACAGCGCGATCCTGTACAGCGCGATCCGCGCGGTGATCGCATCGCAAATCTGGCCGTTCCTCGTCGTTGTTGCCCAATCCCGGCGGCTACATAATATCCTTGGCTACGATGCGCTTTTCGTGGCCGGGGCGGGGGCCGAATTCATGGGCAACCTGCTGGCGCTGGACAGGACGTCGGGACGACAGGTCTATCTGATGCCCCACGGTATGGATTTGCAGCGCTTTGCCTATTTGATGCCGGGGTCGGATCAGCGTCATGTCACCTATCTGGCCTATGGTGCCGATCACAAAGATTATTACGTGAGCGACGGCGGACCACGTCACCCGTTGCGGGTCATCCAGACCGGCAATCCACTGACCACGGACATGAACGGGCTGCGCGCGACGGGCCGAACAGTTCACCAAAAACGCCTTCTGATTCTGTCGTTCGGCCATCTTGAATTCTGGAATGCCGAGCGCATCTACGCCGTCGATCGATATTATGCCGAATTATTTGCGATCGCCCGGTCCTTAATCGACGAGGGGTGGCAGGTCGGGCTGCGTGCCCACCCGTCGCATCCCAGCGCTCTCGAGCGGCGCATCGCGTCGGATTTCGGCATCGAAGGAAGCATAGAATGGAATACCGGGGCTTCGTTCGATGCGGCGCTGGCAAACTACGACGTTGCCGTTTGCAGCGCATCGACCACGTTTTACCAATCGCTGTTCGCGGGATGGCCTACGATTTTCTTCGAACCCGCTTATCGGCAAGGGGCCGGCGCGGATATGGAAACCGATCCGATGATGACCGGGCTGGTAACGGCGGCCGAAATCGAGCGGCCGGTCACGTCAAGACCGTCAGAATTAGAACGCCTCATTCGGTCCTCTCTGGATAAAAACAGTATGGTCTCGACATTTCCGGCGCGTTTCTCGACCGAGCTGGCACCGCGGTTTATCGGACCCCACCCGGCAAACTCGTCCGAGTTTGCCACTACCTTCATTAAAAAAGACATTCTGAACGCATCCGCCAGAATTGCTTCTGGCGACGCCGCCGGAACGGCACCTAACCTACGCGAAAAACAAACAGAAAGTTCCTATACATGACTTTTCTCGACACCCTGAGAGCCTTCAAGAACCGGCGCTATAAATCACCCGACGATCTTTACCGGAAACGAACGAAATACGGAGAGCGCAACGAGTTTTTTAAACGACAATTGATCAATTCGGACGATCAGCGGTATTCGCCGCCCTTTCTCAGCAATCCCATCCGGGAGCGGAACCAGCTGAGTATGTGGCAGGAATCAGATGATATGTTCTACGAGTATCTCGACGACGATCGCCGGGCCGAGGCGATGCGCCGGTTCGAGTTCATGTATGCAATGGTCGCAGACAGAATCAAGCCTGATACCAAGATACTCGATGTCGGCTGTAACACCGGGTTCTTTCTGGAACAGTGGCATCAGAGAGGCTTCACGAACCTCCATGGTCTTGATCCGGCCACGGCGTTGGTTGAATGGGCCCACAAGAACAGGCCATATTTGAACGTCACCGAAGGGTATTTCGGTCCCAAAAAATTTAACATTGAATGCGATTTGCTGGTGTTCTTCGGATCGATCTTCCGCGTGCCTTACGGCGACAGGCTGTTCGATGCGCTGGACCGGACCATCAACGACTATGCACTGATCTGGGTTCAGGAATCGCTCGACGATTTCAATCGAGATCTCCATGTCGGATTGGCCCGCAAAGGAATCGTGTGCATCGAGAAACGCGTTGTCGATCAGGAATACCGGCCAATCGGTATCGACGGCGTGGACGGTCCCCTGGTCCAGATGAACGATGACGGATCGTTCTCGCGCGTGTTTCACAGCCACTTCCTCTTTAAGCGGGTTGAACCGAGACGGTGACGCCCATGCCGGCAAACGCACTCTTGGACGATCATCGGTGGCGCGCGTTCAGGCGCATCGGGAAATACTGAACATGCAGTATTTCGCAGCGGTTGAGATTTGAGCTTTCTGGAACATTTCAGGCGATTCGGCAGATTGCCGAATGCCGGCAGGATTCTCGTTCTGACAATTCTTGCCGGTCTGTCCGAGGGCATCGGACTTGCCGTGTTTGTTCCGCTGGTTGCGCATATGGCCGGTGAGGGCGCAGCATTGCCACCACCGTTTTCCGCAATCTCGACCGTTATGAACGCGCTTGGTCTGACGACCAGCCCGGCGATGCTGCTGGTTGCTATCGTGATCCTCATGATCGCGTCATTCACACTGATCCTTCTGCAACGCAATCTGATTTCGCGTGCGCAGTACAGGTTTGCGCAAAAATCGCGCACGGAACTATTCTCGGCATTGATGAACTCCCGATGGTCGTGTCTGTCCCGTCAGTCCAGTGGCGAAGCGCTCGCCGGGCTCGTACAGGCCGCTGAACGGGCGGGTTCAGCGATGCATCATCTCGGGTTGTTTATTGGCGGCCTGCCGCTTTTGTTGATCTACTGCGCGCTTAGCGCCACCCTTTCCTGGCCGTTGCTTTTGATCGCGGGCGCACTTGGCGTGCTCATGGTCCTTTCCACCCGCCCGTTGATGCGCCAGGCTTCCCGTGTCGGTA
>JABJCS010000612.1 GCA_018665505.1 Alphaproteobacteria bacterium | reverse complement strand
GAACAATACCGCACTGATCACAAGCGAACCCCCGATGAGAGTCAGTTGCGTCGGCACCTCATCGACGAACAACCAAACCCAAATCGGCCCGAAGACGAACTCCAACAGCATCACCAAGGTCACTTCCGCCGCGATCAATTGCCGCGACGCCACGATGAACATCCAATTAGCGAAGCCGGAGAGAACACCCCCCCATAGCAGACACAACGCGATATCACGGAGTGGCACGTCGAGTTGCCCGCCACTCACCACGGCCCCCGCTGTCATAATGATCAGGGAGGAGACGATCAGTGTTGGCAACATATCCACGTCGCGCCGCCAGCGGACAATGACCGCATAGGCGCCGAACGAAATCGCGGTCAGCAGACCCATTACATTGCCGAAGATCGATCCGGCGCCGACACCTTCGCCCAACATGACCGCCACGCCCGCCGCCGCGATCGCCATGGTGATCACGGTGCGCCATGGCAGTGCTTCCTTCAGGAAGAACCGCGCCAGACCAGCACTAATAAATGGAATCGCACACAGCATGAACAGAGCGTTGGCGACTGTCGTATGGGCTACGGATTGCACGAAACTAATACTGGCGACCGCCACCAACATCGCACCGAAAATACCGGGCCAACCGATATCGCGCAGACGAAAGATCGTATGACGGCGATACCGAATGGTGAGCAACACGGTGACGGAAAACAACATGCCCAGCGCCCGATAGAATACGAGCTGCCATTCATCGGCCTGTTCGATGTTCCGGATCACCAATCCGCCGAAACTGATCGTCGTCGAGCCCGCGGCCATCAGGGCAAGCGCAATCAATCGGCTTCTGGTTTCGTTGGCGGTCATTCGGCCATCTTAGGTCTGCCGCCCGCGACGGGACACGATATGCAGTGCCAGCGCCGGAATAAGCCCGAAGAATGCAATGGCCGCGATGGCCGTAAACCCGTCCTGGAACCCCAGCGTACTGGCTTGGGCGCGAAGCATATCGGCCAGGTAGTTCAATGCGACCGGAGAGCGCAACGCTTCGGCAAATCCTTCCTCACCGAGCAACCGCGAAACGTTTTCGAGTAGTTCCCGCGTCGCCGGATTGGCCGCGGTTTGCGTCGCGGTCAAAGCTTCGCTGTGAAATTGCGTGCGCCGGTCAAGCAGGACCACCAATCCATTGATACCGATCGCGCCGCCGCCCAACATGACGAAATTCACGATCGCGGAAGCTTCGCTGAGTTTATTGGGAGGTAAAGTGCCCAAGGCGGCGCTCATCATCGACGGTGTCATAAATGCTAGACCTACCCGTCCAACTAAGATGAGAGCGGCGACACCCCAGAACATCGAACTGATGTCGGAGGAGGACAGGATCAAATTACTGATTCCGAACAGTCCTACACCGAGCGCGATACCGAATTGAGGCGGTACTGCATCAGCGAACTTTCCGGTGAGTGGTAGAATGAAGACCGCGATAATCGCGCCCGGCAAGATCAGAAATCCAGCAGCGGAAGGGGTATATTCCTGCACCAACTGTCCGAAAACCGGATAGAGATAGATGGCAGAGAAGTTCGCTAACCCATAGACGAACGCCACGGCGATGGCCGCAGAGAAGGGAGCATGGCGAAAAAGCGTGAACTCTAAAATTCGTTGTCCACCGTATACTTGCGACAACACGAAGCCAGTGGCGGACACAAACGATATGATGAATTGCAGGATGATCGTATCGGACAGCCATCCATCCCTTTGACCGTTGGCGATCCCTGTCATCAAGAAGAATATTGAGAGACACAAGAGCGAGAACCCTAGCCAGTCAAATGGCACCGAGGTTCCCACCGCTCGGCGCGGCAAAACGATCAGACCCATCACGAAGGCAAAGCCCACCACCGGAAGTGGCAGCAGAAAAATTAGCCGCCAATGGAACGCGTCTATCGTGAGACCGCCCAAATAGGGTCCCACTCCGTGCGCGCACACAATTCCCATGCTGAACAATCCCATCGCGAGACCACGCCGCTCCGGCCGGAAAGCTTGCACCAGCGCCACCATGACCAAAGGCTGCAGGACGCCCGACGCGAATCCTTGCACCACGCGCCCGAAAATGATCGCGGGCAGATTGGGACTGAAAGTGCTGATCAGTCCGCCGGCCGCGAACAAGATCAGTGAGACCGAAAATGTGAGCTGAGGGCCAAACTTGTCGACCGTCCACGGACTGATCAGAAGGCTCGCGGTCATCGTCGCAAAAAACGCGGTGGCGATAAACTGGACCTGATCCTGTCCAACTCCGAACGCTCCCATGACGTCGGGCACCGCGACGTTGACGATGCTGCTCGTCAGAACGGCGGTGGCAAAGGCGGAAAGCGTCGTCACGGCGACCAGCCATGGATAAGCCGCGCCGTAACGTGCCGCGAGCTCCTCTAATGTGGTCTCGGTCGACCCGCTTATGCCGGCTTCCACCATCTGTCTCCACGCACAAAATTTGATTACCCCACCAGATAGTCCAACATTCCTGTCGGTGAAGACAGGCGGAAAACGAGATGCCGGAATTTGTACATCAGGGCGCGACCCTTCATTACGGAGATCGCAATCGCGGCGACCCGCTACTGCTCCTGCATTCGGGCGGCAGTTCCGGTGCTCAATGGCGCAAGACCGGGGAAAATCTCGATAGAAAGTACCGCCTACTCACACCGGACTTCTACGGCCATGGCGGCAGCGAGGCCTGGAGCCGTCCGGAGATCCTGCAACATGACGATCAAGCGGATCTCGTCACAGCGGTTATCGGAGATGCGGGACTCGCGGCGTCCACGATCGATATCGTCGGCCATTCCTATGGCGGAGCGGGGGCCGTGCGAATGGTATTGCGAAAGCTCGCCGATATCCGAAGTTTGGTGCTGATCGAGCCGATGCTCGCGCGCTTGCTGCCGGAAGCAGGCGAGAGTGAACTCTTTACCGAATACGAATATTTAGCTCATGGGTTTCTCAACCGGGTCACCGCGGGTGAGGAGATCGATGCTTGGCGTTTTTTTCTCGACTACCGAAACGGAGAAGGCAGCTGGGATAAGTTCCCAGAGAAAACCCAAACCCGGTTCCGGGGCCAAACGGACGCGACCTATAAGGCATTCCAGTCAAATTTGGCGAACCCAACGACGCTGTCGGATATCGCTTCACTCGATGTGCCGGTCACCGTTGTTTGTGGCGAACGAACCACAGCGCCGGACCGCCGGGTGACTGAACTGTTGCGGGATACACTGCCGAACATGCGCTACGTGGTCATATCGGGTGCCGAGCATATGTCGCCCCTGACCCATCCAGAACAAGTGGCTGCCATCATCGAACGGCACCTATCGGACCTATCGGCAGGAGATTGGATATGAACGACAACCCAATCCTGATCGCCGGTGGTGGCATTGGCGGCGCCGCCGCAGCGCTGGCTTTGGCCCAGCAAGGACGCGCGGTGCGACTGCTCGAACAATCGCGGGACTTCGGGGAGATCGGTGCCGGTATTCAGCTCGGCCCAAATGTTTACAAGATGTTCCAAAAACTCGGCCTGACGGAGGTCATCGACGCGGCAGCCGTGCGGCCCGATGCGCTTGTGATGCGGGATGCACTCGACGGCGAGATCGTCACCCGCGTGCCCCTCAACGACGATGCGTTCCGCGCCCAGTTCCCCTTTCCCTACGCAGTGACCTATCGGCCGGACCTGCACAACGCACTGATCGACGCCTGCCAGGACAATCCCTTAGTCGAGCTTGCAACGGCGGCGAAGGTGACCGGCTTCGATGCGTCGAACGAGAAAGTCGTCGCCACCTTGGAAGATGGCGGTGGGATCGACGGAAGCGCCTTAATCGGCGCCGACGGACTTTGGTCGAAAGTTCGGGAGACATTGATCGGCGACGGCCCTCCCCGCGTCTCCGGTCACATCGCCTACCGCGCGGTATTGCCCGCCGCCGAGATGCCGGAGCATCTCCGCTGGAACGAAGTCGTGCTTTGGGCGGGACCACACACCCATCTGGTGCAGTATCCGCTGCGGCGCGGCGAAATCTTCAACCTCGTCGCCGTCTTTCACAGCGACCGTTACGAAGAGGGCTGGGATGTCTTTGGGGATTCCGACGAGCTATTTAAACGGTTCGCCGGCGAACATCCTCATGTGCTGGAACTGCTCGGTAAGATCGAGTCCTGGCGGATGTGGGTACTCTGTGACCGCGAGCCGATCAAAGACTGGAGCCAAGGACGAGTCACGCTGCTCGGCGACGCCGCCCATCCAATGCTGCAGTACCTGGCACAGGGTGCTTGCATGGCCATCGAGGACGCGGTCTGTCTCACCCATCAAGTCACTGCCCACGGCGAGGATATTGCCGCCGCCTTCCAAGCCTATCAGGCAAACCGCTATTTGCGTACCGGACGGGTTCAACTGACGGCCCGGTTCTACGGCGACGTCTATCACGCCGAGGGAGTAACCCGGGAATTGCGCAACATGACGCTGTCCCCGCGCACCCCGGAACAGGCCTATCAAGGCATGGCTTGGCTTTATAACGGCGTCGACGACGACGGCGCGCAAGTTTTGTAGTTGGGTGCCACGAGCCCCGTCATTCCCGCGCAGGTGGGAATGACAATGTCGGAAGCTTTGGAGAGTGACGATATGTCCCTACATGAAACACCCACGGAATCACCAGAGCGCCTCGCCTATTACGACCGCATCCGAGGCGATAATCTGGCGCCGCTTTGGCAGGTCTTCAGTACCCTAATCACCAAGGAGCCGAAGAGCGATTGCCGCGCGCATATTTGGCGTTACGAGATGTTGCGGGACCGATTGATGGAGGCAGGTAATCTGATCTCCGCGAAGGAAGCGGAACGCCGGGTTTTGATATTGGAGAATCCCGGGTTCGCGGGCGAGGCACGAATTACCACCTCGCTGTTTTCGGGCCTGCAATTGGTTTTGCCGGGTGAGGTGGCCCCGGCCCATCGGCACAGTCAATCCGCGCTCCGCTTTATCGTTGAAGGTTCCGGTGGCCAGACAGCGGTCGATGGCGAACGCACGATCATGGAGGAAGGCGATTTCGTCATCACGCCGCCTTGGTCGTGGCACGATCACGGCAACGACTCGGATGCGCCGATGATCTGGCTCGACGGGCTCGACATTCCCTTGGTGCGGTTCTTCGACACCTCTTTTGCCGAAGGTTACCCGGCAGACGAGCAACCGATCACGATACCGGATGGCGACAGTGGCGCGCGCTACGGTGCCAATATGTTGCCCGTCGATTATCGATCTTCTTCGCAGGTATCGCCCCTCTTCGCCTATCCCTATGCGCGGACGCGGGAGGCCTTGGAGACGATGAAACAGCGCGACGAATGGGACCCGTGCCACGGCTTGAAAATGCTCTACACGAACCCGAACGACGGCGGCCACGCGATGCCGACCATTGGCGCGTTCATTCAACTCATGCCGAAAGGTTTCACGAGCAAACGCTACCGGTCGACGGACGCCACAGTCTTCGTCTGTGTCGAAGGAGAAGGCAAAACCCGAATTGGCCGCACCCATCTTGAATGGGGACCGCGCGATATCTTTGTCGCACCCAGCTGGCATCCGGTGGTCCACGAAGCGAGAGCCGAGTCAGTCCTGTTCAGTTTCTCCGACCGCCCCGTGCAGGAGAAGCTAGGCCTGTGGCGGGAAAAGCGGGGCTAGTCGGTGACGATCGCCGATTAGTTCTCAGCAATGAGGTCGATAAAGATGTCGGCGAAATCTTTTAGTTTTGCCTCGCCGACGCCGAAGGTTTCCGCGAACTCTACTCGAGTCGCCGGACGTTTCGCTGCCATATCCGCGAGGGAGCGATCGGAAAAGATCACATAAGCGGGAACACCGCGCTCCTCGGCAAGGCGCAGACGTTTCGCCTTCAACACCGCCAGCAATTCCGTCCCCGCCGAATCGAGACTTTCGATCTCTGCGGAGACCCGGCGCTTTCGCGTCGATGTTTTGACAATGCGGTCGGCACGATAACGGAATTCACCCTCGCCGCGCGTCAACGCCATCCCTGCCACCGTCATCTTAATGCCGCCATACCCGGCGACATCGATTTCCAAAAACCCGGCGGCCACCATCTGGCGGACGATGCCTTGCCATTCCTTCTGATTTCGCGACGCTCCGGCTCCGTAAACATCAAGCCGGTCATGCCCCTGCTGCTCGATCTTATCGTTCGAGCCGCCGCGCAATACGCTGACGATATGCGCCACGCCGAAGCGGTTGCCGGTCCCTTGAACGGCGGCGAGAACCATATTCGCTTCGTGGGTCCCGTCCGTTGTCTCAACCGGATCAATGCAGACGTCGCAATTGCCGCAGGCCTCTTCCGTCGCCTCGCCGAAATAGCGCAGCAACATGCGCCGTCGGCAATCCGGTGCTTCACAATACGCGATCAACGAGTCGAGGCGTTTATGCTCGCGCCGTTTGTGGTCGTCCGAGGTCTGCGCTTCCTCGATGAAGACCCGGCGCATGCGAATATCGTCGAGTCCGTAGAATAACATAGTCTCCGCTGGGGCGCCGTCCCGACCGGCACGGCCGATTTCCTGGTAATACGCCTCCGGGCTTCCCGGCAGATCCGTATGGGCAACGAAGCGGATATCCGGCTTGTCGATACCCATGCCGAAAGCGATGGTCGCGACCATGACGATGCCGGGCTCGGTCATGAAGCGGTTCTGGATGGCTGCTTTCTCGTAGCTATCGATCCCCGCGTGAAACGCCAAGGCACTATGCCCCTGATCGCGGAGCATCTGCGCCACGTCCTCGGTCTTCTTGCGGGACAGACAATAGACGATGCCCGACGCCCCTTTTCGCTCGGCGACGAAATCTGCGATCTGTTTCTTCCAGCTGCTCTTAAGCGTGACGCCCAGGCAGAGGTTGGGGCGATCGAAACCGGTGACGATACTGACCACGTCACCCGCGAACATGCGCTGTTCGATATCCTCGCGGGTGGCACCATCCGCGGTCGCGGTCAGGCCGATGATCGGCACGCTCGGAAAGCGTTGGCGCAAATCGGCCAGCATGGCGTATTCCGGGCGAAAGGCGGGGCCCCATTGCGAGATGCAATGCGCCTCGTCGATGGCGAAGAGCGCGATATCCAATTGCGACAGCGCGGCCAGCATCCGGTCAGTCATCAAACGCTCCGGCGAAAGATACAAAAGCCGAATTTTCCCGTCACGCACCGCGAACCACGTCTCGACGTTTTCTTCCCGCGAGAGGTCAGAATTGATGGTTGCTGCTGCGATCCCATTGAGCCGCAAGGCCGCGACTTGGTCGCGCATCAGTGCCACCAAGGGCGAGATCACAACCGTCAAGCCGCCGCGCACGATTGCCGGCAATTGATAACAAAGTGATTTCCCGGCCCCGGTCGGCATGACCGCTAAGACGTTGCGCCCCTCCATCACCGCCTCGATGGCCTCGCGTTGCCCGTCGCGAAGCTCCGAGAAGCCGAAGACGTCGTGCAACGCCGATCCGAGATCGGCGAAATTGGCGGTAAAAGGGTCTGAATCCGGTAGGGTCATGAGCGCGAATTGAACATACGCGATTCGCGCGCCGACAACAGCCCCCAATCAACATACTGGGGCAAAAGAGCGCTCCTAGCCCAGATGTTTCTTATAAAACACCAAAGTACGGGCCTCGTCCTAGCTCATCGCAACTTTGCCGTCGTATTACCGACGGATGAAGTGTTGTGTAAGTGATAACTTCGTGAACGCTCAGACTGACGATAAATCCGGCTCGCCACCCAACAAATAATTACCGACGGTCTGATAGTGCGCCTTCCGCCCCTGCATCTGCTGAGTCACGGTGCGAATATCGCGGTAGCGCCGCTCGAACGGGCTGGAGTGGAACACCGCCGAAGCGCCCGCTGCGTCATAGACTGCTTCAGCCACGGATTTCGCTTCGTGGATG
>JABJCS010000611.1 GCA_018665505.1 Alphaproteobacteria bacterium | reverse complement strand
TATAGAGATAGCGGCGGCAATGGGTGCGGCGGATATAATTGGCCTCAAGCTCGGTCAAATGGGTGGATTTTCCGCGCTTCAGAGAGTGTTGAACACCGCAGGGGAAAATGGTTTGGGTGTTTCTCTCGGCGGGGGATTGCAGAGTGATTTATCGACATTGTGGGAGGCATGCGCCCTTGCGTCACATGCCTCCGTAATCTCCGATCTCACAGGAATTGGCATTGCTCTTGAGCCGTTATTGGCATCGGGAATAACCCGAGCGAACGGTGCGACCTCGATGGAAGTCGACGGACAGCCCGTGCTATCTCTTGACACGTTGGAGCAATGCTGCGTCCAGGAATTATCGTTTTAGAGCCGCCTACGCTGCAGGGCGGTCGCCGATTTGAGTGCGGTGCATGACCCGACGTTGTCCCGCATCAAAGGCGTCACGGCGGTGCATTACTGTCCGGTTGTCCCAGAACACTACATCGCCGACCTGCCATTGATGATGCCAAATGTGCTCGTCGCGGGTTGTGTACTTCCAGATTTCATCGAGCAACGCTTCTGATTCGTCGACCGGCATTCCCATAATGTATGCGTTTAGACGGCGACCGAGATAGAGGACCTCGCGGCCGCTTTCGGGATGCGTGCGAATGATCGGGTGAATGGCGCCCGGACATTTACTGACATCGGTGACTTCATCCATGCCCGCGCGCAGAAAGCCGCCGCTCGTCATACTCGAATCATGTTTAATCGACAGTCCTTCGAGTTTGGCGCGCAAATCCGCCGGCAAGGCGGCGAGCGCCATATACATATTGCAGAAACCGGTATTGCCGCCGTGATCCGGAATTTCCAGCGAATAGAGAGCGCTGCCGATTGGCGGAACATCGACATAATTCATGTCGCTGTGCCAGATTGCTTCGCCATCGCCGAGGCTTCCGATCGGCACACCGTTCTCTTTGACGTTGGAGATCACCATGATCTCCGGTAGCCCATTGACCGCCTGTTGGCCGTTTTCCTGCGGCGGTGCCAGGTCGAGATCTCCGAAGAGCCGGCTGAAGGCGACCAGTTCTGCATCGCTGATGTTTTGATTTCGAATGAGCACGACGAGATTGTCGATCAGCGCATTACGGATTGACCGGTAGGTATCGTTGTCGACATTCGCAAGGTCGACCCCTCGAATTTCCGCACCCAATGCATCTGAGGCCGGAACGAGTGTGAGATTTCCGTAGCGGGAAGAATCCATCGCCTGTGTGGTTTGAGTTTCCATTGTCCTATCCTCCATGTTCGTTCGTTATTGCCGTGCCGATGTCTTCGGCGGCGGATTGCAATTGAGAGAGTTTCGTGAGAGCGGCTGTTGGCGCCAGACGGGCGACTGGGGCGTGGACCGCGAGCCCTGCAATGGTGTTTCCATCGTGTCCGTGTATCGGCACCGCGAGGCCCATCATGCCGGTGGTGTTTTCCTGATCGTTAAGTGCATAACCTTGCCGGCGAATGTTTTTGAGCTCGTCGAGTAGCCGATTGGGGTCGGTGATCGTTTGTTCGGTAAACGTTTGTAGAGGTAGACTTTCCACGAGGCGGCGCCGCGAACGGCTATCGAGGGAGGCCAACAGCATTTTACCAATTCCCGTGCAATGCGCGGGAACACGGCTGCCGGGTTGCAGTTGCATCCGCAACGGCCAATCGCATTCGACGCGCTCGAGGTAGATGACTTCGGGGCCGTCCAGCATGCCGACATTGCAGGTCTCGCCCAAGGCCCCAACCAGACGCTGGAGAATGGCGCGAACCGTCGCCGTTTGCAGGCTCTGCTCCAAGGTGCGTTCGCTCAATCGCCGTAGCCGTCGACCCGCGGTATATCCTTCGCTACCCGGTGCGCGCTCCAGCAATCCTTCATCGACGAGTTGCCGCACGATTCGATGCACGGTTTGTTTGGGTAGTCCCAACCACATTGCGAGCGCGCCGATGCTAACCGGGCCGGTGCGGTCGATGACCGTTTCCAATACCGTTATCGCTTTTCCCAGGGCGGAACTTGTCTGACCATCGCGGGGCATGAGCCTCTCCTCTGGCGCGAATTATCCAGATCAGCTTACTCGCAACAACAAAATTATCAGAAATTTAAGGCAAATCGTCCCAATTTATCGAAATTATGTCAATTTTAAATATTATCTCGGCGAATCTGCTCCCGCAGAGTCTCAAGGCGTTTCTGAATGCGGGACAGATGCGGATTGGCCGCCAGTGCCAATGTGTATGCCTTGGCAGCGGCTGCGTCATTGCCGAGAACTTCATAGTACATGCCGAGGCCCGCTAGAGCGCCGAAATGCCGAGGCTCCAAGGCCAAGACCTTTTGAATGTCATCGATGGAGGCTTGTATCCGCCCCATCGTATAGAGCACGGTCGCGCGTTTGTTCCATCCTTCGGCAAATCCCGGTTCGTGCTTTACCAGTTGGTCGAAATGATCGAGCGCGATGTCGAGGCGCCGCACTTGCATCGCCAGGATCCCCAGTCGGATCAACTTATTGGAAATACCGTCGCCTGATTCGATCCAGATCGACCAGATCTCTGACGTAATCTCGGAAGCGTCGGCTTTGATGTCAGTGGCATTCAGGCGTTCGAAAAGACCGTCGAGACGGGGGTCCTTTTGGTCAGCCTGAGCCGGAGCGACGATGATCGCGAAGGCGAAGCAGAGTATGAGCAGAACGAATCGCATGTCTGAAGGATGACGTCTCAGAGTGAGCGGGGCAAATCGCAATTGCGTTGGTTGTCGAACTTCGCCAAATTGGTGTTATGACGAGCGGACGATGACAGCGGCGCAACATTTCTCCACCGACCCCACCGATGCACGGCGGTTGTTCCTGTCGGCTTGCCTGGATGCCCGGCTTCCGGTGGCGTCGTTTGAGGCGCCACGGTCGAACCGGGACGAGTTGCCGGTCCATATCGATGTTGCCCATGCAGGACAAAGTAACGCGCCGACGGTTATCGTCGTTTGTCCTGGAACACGCATGGCGGAGGGTCTGTGCGCGTCCGGTATCCAAACGTCGCTTCTCCGAACCGGATTGCAGATCGAAATGCCCGGTCCGATTGCCATGGTATTGGTGCATTCGGTAGTGCCGGCCGCATTCGAAGCGGCGGCATGGGACGGTCTGATCGAGCAGAGTGCCGTGGAAACCGAATGGGACGACTCGTTGTTGGCAGCAGCCGAAGTCCGCTTCAATGAGGACCGACAGCAAGAGAAGACGGTGACGCCGGAAGATCGCGAACGTCAGCAATGGTGTCGCCAAGTCCTGGCGAATGTCGCGGAACGGTTCTTATCGCGGGCCCAGCATTTGGTTTTTCTCGACGTGCACACCGGCTCGGGACCTTATGGTGAGGCGGAAGTCGTCTCGTGCCACATGCCGGGATCGCAGGATGAAAAGCGAGCCTTGGAGTTATTTGGCGCCCGTGCTGCAGCGGACGGCGTCGCGATTTCTAATTTTCAGGGGCCGGTTGCACGCGGCCTCGTCTCGTCCTTGCCGGATCGTAAGTCGACCTCACTGGTCGTCGAATTTGGATGTTATTCGTTGACGACGGTCTTGGATTCGCTGTTGAGCAGACACGAAGTCGCTGCCGCCGGTGGCGAGCGGTTCGACGGATTGTTCTATCCGGACGCGGCTGATTGGCGCGATCTGGTGTGGGAGGGGGCGGCCGAGATACTCCGTCTCGGATTCCGGTCTATCGATCGTACGACATTACGCGCCGAGCGCCCGGCTGAGCCCTAGCGCGGTTTAAACCCCAGCCAGGGCGGCCCAGAACGACTTATTGGTATTGGACAGCGAACGATGATGCCAATCGGCAAGGCATTGGCGCACACTCAAATATGGTGAAGCATCCGCCGCTTTCCCGCAGTTCCGGTACAATTCGCCGATCCATTGCTTCACCGCTGCGTCGGGCTGCGCGTTGCCCGCCTTCTTCCAGGCGGATTGACGCTCTGTCTGATTTGCCGGAGACGTTCTGGACAACTCGTTCATTAGGCGATTGACCATGTGGACGGCTTTCGTCCGGGATTCGCCGTTCTCGAAAAAGCGGGCGGCAATATCCCGATGGGGTCCGATGGCGGCATCTAGGCCAGCGCTCACCGGTGCTTCGACGGGCAGCAGGGACGCACGTTTCCCGACCGTTAACCGCAATGTTCCGATATCGAGGGTGGCGACCGCGGCGCGCGGGATTGAGACGCGAACCGAAGTGTATTCTGGATCCGGCCGAAAAGTGAGGTCTTTCTCGTCAAGGATCACTTGAGCACCGTCGAGCGTTCGGGCGCTGATTTGGACCGTGCCCGTCGCTGCTTGACGATAAAGGTCGGTTGGTGCGGGAGATCGCCGTTTCTGCTGTAAGCAGAATGCCGACAGATTGACGCTACACTCCGCCCCCTTGCAGTGGATAGGAATCGGTTCCGCCGTCGCGACAAGGCCCAGCGCCTGCGGCGGATCGCCCGCTATGGCAGCGGACGCGGAGGCGAGAACGACCCCCGCAGATAAGAGAGTTTTCGTTAACTTCAGCATGCTACTTCTCCCAGCGAATGAAGTTATTAAGCCAGCTTACATAATTTCCGCACCGGAAGTACAAAATTTCTCTTGCATTCCGCCTCACCGAATAGCATATCGTCGCGTCCCGTACTTGAGCGGGGGAAACCGCTTTAGCTAAGGGGCGGGAATGATGGAAAAAAGCAGCCTCGCAACTGCATTCGATACGCTTCCGGATACGCCGGAGTCCGATGGTGAGCGCGAATACCTATTGCGCCACGCTGGGGCCTTCTATGCCGGTCGTCATTTATTGGTCGACCTATGGGATGGCGAGAATTTAAGCGACGCGAATGTCATCGATGCCGCCCTTCGCCGGGGTGCGGAAGAAGCCGGCGCGACATTGCTCCATATTCATCTGCATGAATTCACCGAAAACGGCGGCGTTTCCGGTGTCGCTGTGCTCGCGGAATCCCATATCAGCATCCACACTTGGCCCGAATGGAATTATGCCGCAGTGGATGTGTTCATGTGCGGTGAGACGGATCCCATGCGGGCGGCGGAAGTTCTGCGCGAGGCGTTCCATCCAGCGCGAATGGAAATCGCTGATCACTATCGTGGCCGTATCCGCTGATGGATTGGTTCGAGGAAACCCTCCATCGGGGGTTCCGCTCGCGTCTTGGGATCGACCGGATCATCCATGAGACGAAGACCGAACACCAGCATCTCATTATTTTCGACAATCCAGAATTTGGGCGGGTGCTGGCGCTCGACGGCGTGGTGCAAACCACGGAGCGGGACGAATTCATCTATCACGAAATGCTGGCGCATACGCCGGTCTTTGCCCATGGCGCGGCGCGCAACGTCTTGATCATCGGCGGCGGTGACGGCGGTATGCTGGAAGAAGTCCTCAAACACCGTTCCGTCGAGGCGGCCGTGCAGGTCGAGATTGACGACACGGTCGTCGAGCTGAGCAAGCAACACCTTCGATCGATTTGCGGTGAAGCCTATGAGGACCCGCGCACCGAGGTTGTAATCGCGGATGGCGTGGAATTCGTGAATGACACTGATCGAAAGTTCGATGTCATCATCGTCGATTCAACGGATCCGATCGGCCCGGGAGAAGTGCTATTCGGGCGGCGCTTCTATGGCGGCTGCAAACGCTGCCTCGCGGAGGGCGGAATCCTGGTCACGCAGAACGGCGTGCCGTTCGTTCAAGGCGAGGAACTTTCCGGCACTTTGAGCGTCTTCCGCGAATTGTTCAAAAGCGTGACATGCTATCGGGCCAGCGTGCCGGCTTATATCGGCGGCGATATGACGTTCGGATGGGGCAGCGATGATATCCGATGTGCTGATGTGCCCCTCGATATATTGCGGGAACGCTTCAAAGACTCCGGGATCGAAACCAATTATTACACACCGGACGTCCACAGAGGCGCCTTTGCGCTTCCACCCTATATTAGCCGATTGTTTGAGTAGGCCGGTTTCTAACCGACGACACCGCGCACGGCATCGACACTGATCGTCGTCTTCGTCCAATCGGATGCCAGTTTGGCGGTCGCTTTCAGCATTTCTTCTCTGCTTTTCGCTGCCGCCGCGCCGAGTTCGCTTCCCTCGAGGACAACTGTCGAATAAGCCTCCTGGATGGTCTTCGCATGCGGATGCTCCGCTCCACCGCCGCCGCCGCGACCGGAGCCCTTCGTCTTATTCTTGTTCCGCTTGCCGGGGCTAGCGGAGAACCGAGGTTTCAGTGAGTTTCCAAGACGCATGCCGAGTCCAGTGGGTTTATCTTCTCTGTAGAACATCCGTGTCTTACAGGCTTAGCCTGCCGCTTATTGGTCTTTCCCCGCCTACTATTGTAGTATTCCATTAAAGGTCGTTTCGTCAATGAATTCTAAGACATTACACGTAATTAGTGGTCTGGTTTTCAAGATCGTCTTCTAAAAAGACATTTACGATCTCATCAAGATCGGTATCCGCCTTAAAGCCCATCTCCAAGCCGCGCGGCGTCTCGAAACTATTGGCCCAACCGTCGACGATGTCTTGAATGAATGGGTCATGCTCGAATGTGACCAAGGCGCGCGCCGAATTCCCGCCGACTCGCGCCAATGCCTGCATCGATTCCGTGACCGAGCCGGTGATGCCGGGCAAGTTCACGACGCGGTGCGGGCCCCAAGCTTCCGCATCCAGCACTTGCGCATGGCGGAATGATTCGACGACCCGTCGCGGTGACAGCATCCACATCTTACTCTCTTCGGTCACCGGGCAGACGGCTGACTTGCCCGTCAGCGGTTCCCGCATGATGCTGGACGCCCAGGTCGATGCCGCTTTGTTCGGACGCCCGGGGCGGACAACGATGGTCGGCAGACGCAAGGCACGCCCATCGATGAAGCCCTTGCGGCTGTAATCGTCGATCAAGTACTCGCCGATAACCTTGGTGACGCCGTAGGTGGTTTGCGGATTGGGGATCACGGAATCATTGATGACATCCGGCATATCACCGCCGAAGGCCGCGACGGAACTTGCATAGACAACGCGTGGCGTGTGGCCGAGTGCCCGGCAGCGCTCGAGCACAATGCGGGTTCCGTCTAGGTTCACCCGCATGCCGAGGTCGAAATCCTCTTCCGCTTGCGCGCTGACCACGGCGGCTAGGTGGAAAACCGTATCGGTATCTTCGTCGATGAGCGCCTCAATGGTCGCCGCATCGCTGACCTCGCCGGTGACGACACTCACGCGCGGATCGTCCGGCAGGGGCGGATTTGGCGCCACCACGTCGAAGGCGGTAATGCTGGTGATTTCCGCTTTCTCTCCGTCGCGATTGATCAATTCCGGTGTCGCCAGCAGGGAATCAATCAGTTTACGGCCGATCATGCCGATACCGCCTGTGATGACGACTTTCATTAGGAGTCTCCTTGAACCAGAAACTGGTTGTTCACGCAGTTTCGAATGGTGCCTTCGGTGAGGTAATTGATGACGGTACGGGCGGCCTTCTCGCGGCAATCGCGGGCACCGTCCGGGCTATACCAGGCGGCATGAGGCGTCACGATGACCCGACCTTCAGTCCACGCCTCGCGGTTTTTCAGCGCGGAGAAGAGCGGATTGTTCGGGTCCGGCGGTTCCTGGGGCAGAACATCGAGCCCGGCGGCCCCGATGCGGTTCGCTTTCAAGGCTTCGGTGACCGCGTCCACATCGACGACTTCACCCCGCGACGTGTTGATCAGGATGGCGTCCTTTTTCATACAGGAGAGAGCCTGGCCGTTGATCATGCCGCGAGTCTCTTCCGTCAGCGGCGTGTGCAGGGTGATGATATCGGATTCCCGCAGCAATTCCTCCAAACTCTCACGGCGCTCAAAGCCGACCGACTGATCGCCGCCATCGGGGATATAGGGGTCGAAGAACAGCACGTTCATGCCCAACGCCTTGGCCCGCAATCCGGCGGCGGTGCCGATACGCCCGCGCCCGACGATGCCGAACGTGGCGCCGCGCGCACGCCGTACGATGGGGGTGTCGATGGCCCGCCACTTGGCGACCGGCTCGTCGATCAGCGCCATGTGATGGCGCACGATACCGCGTGTCAGGCTCAACATCAGGCCAATGGCGTGATCGGCCACGTCCGTCGTACCGTAATCCGGCACATTACAGGCGACGATACCGCGTTTGCCCGCTTCCTCGATATCAATCACGTCGAAGCCGACGCCCATGCGGATAACAATGCGGGCGTTCCGGGCGCGGTCCAACATGGCAGTGTTGCAGGGCACCCGCCCCCAGACCATTAACCCGTCGGCGGCTTCCCAAACATCGGCCGAAATGTCGTCGAGTGTATTCGCCTGACAG
>JABJCS010000610.1 GCA_018665505.1 Alphaproteobacteria bacterium | reverse complement strand
TCTCGGTTCGGGCGCTCGGACTTTTGGTCTAGATGCGCTTCGACGGATTGGGGAAGGCCGCCAGAAAATTTTCCATATTTTAATGTCTCATTTTCATCGGGATCACATCATGGGTTTCCCGCTCTTCGGCCCTGCCTACGACCCGGAAGTAACAATCCAATTCTAAGGTGGTCACACGGAGATGGAGGAGGCGCTACGCCGGCAACAGGAACGCATCTCCTTTCCGGTGCCGTTCGATTATATGGCGTCAAAAAAGGAATTTCATCTTCTGGAGCCGGGCATTGCCCATGACATCGCGGGATACCGGGTGCAGTTAATTCGCCAGTATCACGACAATGATTCCTATGGTTACCGCTTCGAACGGCACGGTCGCAGCATCGTCTATTCAACGGACTGCGAACATAAGATGGATGATTTGGAGCGCGAGCAGGCCTTCGTGGATTTCTTCGACGAAGCGGACCTCATCATCTTCGATACCATGTATACGCTCGCGGAGGCGCTGACGATGAAGGAAGACTGGGGCCATTCGAGCGGGATGACCGCGGTTGATCTGTGCCACAAGGCGCATGCGCGAAAATTGGCGATGTTTCATCTTGAGCCGATTTTCGACGACGTCACCATCGAGCGGCATCAAGAAGGCACCGCACGGTATGAAGAACTCACCCGCGACGACGCACCGCCGCTCGAGATTCTGTGTTCTTATGATGGGCTGGAGGTTGAGGTCTAAGCAATCCCCAGCAATCGCCGCGCATTGCCGCCGAGAATGAGATCGCGATCGGCTTCGGGCATCCGGTCGATGGCGTCGAGTGCCACAGCGCCCTCCGCGTCGCCGATCTCGAACGGGTAGTCGGATCCGAACAAGACGTGGTCGGCACCAACCGTCTCCACCAGGAATTTGAGTGCCGGCCCGCTGGCCAGGACAGTGTCGAAGTAGAGCTGTTTTAAATATTCACTCGGACGTTTGGAGATGTTTGCGCGGCAATCCGGATTGGCTTCGTAGTCCGGCGCGAGGTAACCGAGATCAAGCCGCCCGGCGAGCCATGGTAAGGTACCACCGCCATGGGCCAGCACCAGTTTTAGGTCCGGCCGTCGCTCGAACAGGCCGGCGTATATCATGCGGGCGACCGCCAATGTCGTCTCAAACGGCCAACCGACCAACTGCAATAAAGTGTAGTCGCCGAGTTCCGCATGGTCGCCTGCGGTCGTCGGGTGCATGAAGATAAACAAACCCAGTTCTTCGCAAACCGCGAACATCTCATCGAATTCGGGTTGGTTGAGCGGTGTGCCCGCGGCCGAGCTGGCGATGGCGACGCCTTTAAAGCCGTACTCGCCGACGGCACGGCGCAATTCTTCCGCCGCGCGCGCGGGCTCGCTGAAGGCTGGTGTCGCAAGGCCGCCGAGCAATCCCGCTCCCAGCGCCACAGCGTCGGCGGTTTGCCGGTCGAGGCGGCGGGCGAACTCTACATCTGCCGACCAAGTGGCGTGCGAGACCATGCGGGGCGGCGGGGCGACGAGTTGCAGGTCTATATCTCGAGCGGACAGGCTCTTGATTCGGGCGTCGATGTCGTAGAGCCAGTGGTCGAGCGGGCCGTAGCCCGGAAATACGTATGCGCCGTTCTCTCCATGCTCGATCCCGAACGCACCCTCATCGACGAGTTCCGAGAGGAACGTCTCCGTCAGTATATGCGCATGTATGTCGACGATCATGATCCTAAATCTTTCCAAGCGCCCGCAGGATACGGTCCGGCGTGCAGGGTGTCTCGGAAATCCGCGCGTCGAAGGGCGAAAGGGCGTCGTTGATGGCACCCAAAACCGCGCCCATCGCACCCGCCGTCCCGGCCTCGCCCGCGCCCTTGGTGCCGAGTTCCGATGTTGCGGTCGGTGTCTCGATATGGTCGACCTCAATATCCGGCATCTCGGAGGCCATGGGAACGAGATAATCGGCGAAAGTACCGCTCTGGAGTTGGCCTTGCGCGCTGTAGATACATTCCTCGAACAAGACGCCGCCCAGCCCTTGCACGACCCCGCCTCGAATTTGTTCCTTCACCATCAGCGGGTTCAGCAATCGTCCCGCATCATGCACCACCCAATGGGCCAATAGTTTTACGAAACCCGTCTCGGGATCGACTTCCAGGTACGATGCTTGAATGCCGTTGCCGGCGACAAAGAGCCGGTCTCGCGACGCATAATGCTCCACCACGGCGAGTGCAGGCTGCATGTCTTTCGGAAAGGCGAAAGGTTTGAAATGACCGGTATTGGTGAGCTCCGCCAGCGTCATCCGGAATTGACCGGATGCCACGTCGACGATGTTTCGCTCCCGGATATCCAGCGCCGATGCGTCGCATTGCAGCAGAGCCGCCCCTAGATCGAGGATATTGCGCCTTAGTGTCCGTGCCGCACGCAGGGCGGTCTCACCTCCCAGCACGGCGCCCCGCGAGCCCCAAGAACCGCCGCCATAGGGCGATAATTCGCTGTCGCCGCTTTCCACCCGGACGTCATCGACCGGCACGCCAAGCACACTGGCGACGATTTGTTGGATGCCGGCATCGATGCCTTGCCCCTGGTCGGTGACGCCGGTCATGCAGCGTATCATCCCGGAGGGCTCGATCCGAACGAAGCAGCCTTCCTGGGCACTGATGTGTTGCCCACCGCCACCGTAATATTCGGGGCCGATGGCGGTCAGTTCGACAAAGGTGGTGAGACCAATGCCACGATAGACACCTTTCTCGCGAAGACGGCTCTGCTCCGTCAGGAGAGTAGGGCGGTCCATCATCTCCAATATTCGCTCGAGGCAAGCGTTGAAGGAAAGGTGCTCGAACTCGATTCCGCCGGGCGAGGTGAGGGGGAAGTCCTCGTCGCGCAAATAGTTCCGGCGCCGCAGTTCGACGGGATCGATGGCTAGAATCGTCGCCGCCTTGTCCAGCAACCCCTCCGTTACCGTCGCGGCCAATGGATGTCCGACCGAGCGGATGTGCCCGATCAGATTCTTGTTCTGGTAGAGCATCCGCAGATGGGCGCGATAGTCAGCATGGCGGTAGGGCGCGCCGCAGAGGCGGGCGATTTGATTGCCCTCGGCGATACTGGAGCGCGGATACTGCGAATAGGGCCCGACCAGAAACAGGTCGTCGACATCCATCGCCGTGATTTGTCCCTCATCATTCAACGCCATGCGAGCAGTGATCTCATGGTCGCGGCAATGAATATCGGAGAGGAAGGATTCGAGGCGGTCGGCGACGAACTTTACTGGCCTCCCTAACTTGCGGGAAAGAACACAGGCCGTGATCTCGTCGCCGTGCAGGTGATGTTTCAGTCCGAAGGCGCCGCCGACATCGGGACAGACGACTCGCACCTTGTGCTCCGGAATACCAAGTAATCTGGAAAACAGGTCTTGTTGTTGATGTGGCGTTTGATGGGACTGATGGACCAGCAGACTGTCCTCCGCCGGGTTGTAATCGGCGAGGATCGTGCGGGGCTCTAGCGAGACGCCGGTATGCCGGCCAAAGCGGAAGCGCTCTTCCACGACCAGATGTGCGGCGGCAAAGGCGGCTGATGCGTCACCGGCTTCGACTGTCGTCTCGAAGCCGATATTGCCGCCGAGTTCCGGATGAATGGCCGGACCGGAGAGCGCAGTCGCCGCATCCGCTACGGGCGGGAACTCTTCCCATTGCACTTCGATCAGCTCGACGGCGTCTTCCGCTTCGGCCCGTGTCTCGGCCACGACGGCGACAACCGGCTCTCCATGCCAGCAGACGCGGTTGATCGCGAGGGGCGGTTGCTCGGCAGCGACGAGCCCGGGGAACAAGTCGTGGGTGCCGCGCCAACTCGCGCAATCGTCGCTAATCTCCGCGCCGGTTGCGACCAACAGAACGCCCGGTGCGGAGGTCGCGGGGTCCCGGTCGATGGCAACAATTCGCGCATGGGCATAAGGGCTCCGCAGATAGGCGACATGGGCAATCCGCGCGGCTGAAACGTCATCGGTGTATGTTCCGCGACCAGCTAAAAGACGCGGTGCACGCGGGCTACGCACGTCTTCGCCAATCGGGGCGCGGAAGGGTGTGTCAGTCATTGTTTCGCTCTGATGTCGCAACTGTCTCAATGGCGTCTACGATGGCTTGATATCCGGTGCACCGGCAGTAGTTTCCCGAGATCGCCTCGCGGATGGTATCGCGGTCCGGCGACGGGTCGCGGGCCAACAATGCCGCCGCGGTCAGCAACATGCCCGCCGTGCAGAAGCCGCATTGCAGAGCGGCACGGTCGTGGAAAGCGTCCTGGAGCGGTTTGAGCCGGCCACTCTCGCTCGCACCTTCGATGGTCTCGACAACAGCGCCGTCGGTTTGCAC
>JABJCS010000609.1 GCA_018665505.1 Alphaproteobacteria bacterium | reverse complement strand
TATATGAAAGGGGCTGCGCGACCTACGATTTGCCAAAAAAAAGAAGCGGCGGCATCGCTCGGCCTAACGGTGACGGCGAGCCATCTGCAAGAACTCACCCATCACATGGGTCTGTATTTCATGGCGGCGCGCGGTGCGCGGATCGTAAGCGAGGTTGAGGTCGCGATCTAACGGGGTCGGGACAATGCGACTCGAAAGCCATTGCGATAAATGCGGGCGTCCGTATTGATCTTGCTGCGATTGCCGGAGCGCACAAAGCGCGCGATGCTGATCCAGGACCCACCTCGCAGGACCCGCTGTGTGCAGCGCCCGTCGGCAACCCACGGACTGCCATCGTTCGGGGCATTGATATAGGTCTTGTGCCAGCAATCCTCGGTCCATTCCCAGGCATTGCCCGCGGTGTCGTGTAGGCCGAAACCATTCGCACGAAAGCTTCCCACAGGGGCGGTCTTCTCGTAGCCGTCATTGCATTGATGGGGCGCCATGGTGGGGAAATCTCCGGCCCGCGCACCCGCGAGATCGAAGACATTGGCGAAACCGCATGCATCTTTCGGGTCGCTCCCCCAAAATCGCGGCGTTCCTGCGCCGGCCCGCGCGGCATATTCCCACTCGGCTTCTGACGGCAAGCGATAAGATTTGAGGGTCTTGCCGGCGAGCCAATTCGTATAGGCCTTGGCGTCGTCCCAACTGATACAAACCGCGGGGTGCCGGTCCCCTTGTTCATATCCCGGGTCTTGCCAGTTCTTGCTGTCCGCGGTCTCGAACTTATCGCCCGTCCAGTATTTGCACCCACCTGGTTTCCGGTATCCGGTGGCGGAGACGAAGAGACCGTATTGGCGGCGGGTGACTTCAAATTTTCCGATGGCGAAGGCCTGTGCGATGCGGATCCGATGCACCGGCCGTTCGCGTTTGGCGCGCTTGGCCGGCACACCTTCGCGCTGTGTCACGGATTGCGGGCTTCCGATGAATGAGGTCCCGGGGGGCACGACGACCATCTCAGGGCAATCGGCGCAATCTCGAAACGTCTTTGGCTCGGCGGCTTTTGCCGTTGGGAGCGTTAGGACCGCGAGTGCGGTAAGAATGCCAATGATTGAACTGCGCGCCATCGCAAAACCCTCTGACCTAATTTTGGGTCGCAATCTTCAAAGGAATAGAGATCGTATCGCCGATGTCGTCGCGCTGTCGATAGACCTCGTATCCGCCGTGACCGAGTTTTTCGCCTACCACCGGCGACAATGCGACTTCTGCGTCCCGGACACGGGTATCGGCGAGGCAGTGGTCGACGATCCGATCGGCGAGCGCCTCCAGAGTTTTCACATCGCAATCGGCGGCAAAGGATTTAGCGCCGGTCACGATCCGGTCGTAGCAAACGATAAACTTGTAGCGGTCCGCGGCTAGGTCGAGTGGCAGGTCAATCGACAGGTTCACCGAAAGCGACAGCGATTCATCCGCGTCGTCTCCACCCCAATCGAGGCGCAGATCGCGGACGAAGAGGCGATAAAATGATAATTCGCCGAGGGACAAAACCCGATCCTTCCACTGAAGCTTGTCTTCTCGTATCACATCATATGCGATATGGCTCGCTGGAATTCTTGGACGGTGGCGGTGGCGAAAATGAAGTGGAAAGAGTGCCCTGGTTGGGGCCGCAAGACGCTGGTGATGGGCATCCTGAATGCCACACCGGATTCGTTCTCCGGGGATGGACTTATATCCGCGCACGCCACCGTAGAGCGCGCGCTGGCGGCTGCGCGGGCACAGTGTGAGGCGGGTGCGGATATTCTGGATGTCGGTGGTGAGAGCACACGGCCCGGCGCGGATACAGTGGACGCTGCTACCGAAAAAGCGCGCATTCTGCCCTTGATCACCGAAATAAGAGCAGCAATCCCGGACATTCTGATCTCGGCAGACACGTACCGCGCTGACGTGGCCGAAGCCGCGTTGGATGCCGGTGCGGATATCGTCAACGATGTCTGGGCCCTACGGGCGGATCCCGATATGGCGCCGATGTTAGCGGAGAGGAATGCCGCCGTCGTATTGATGCACAATCGCAGCCGACCCAATGACATTCTATCGGACGGGCGTCTTGGAACGGAATATGTAGGGGCGGACTACGCGCATGTTATCGAAGATGTCTCGCGTGCCTTGATACAATGCGTCGAAGAGGCACTGGACGCGGGCATCGACCGGGGAAGGATCGCGGTCGACCCCGGCATTGGGTTCGGGAAGACGGTGACGCAAAATTTAGCGTTGCTGGGCCATTTGCGTCGCCTGAAGTCGCATGTGGGATTGCCGGTGTTGATCGGCCCGAGCCGGAAATCGTTTGTCGGACGCGTCTTGGATACACCCGTCGAGGACCGGCTTGAGGGAACGGCCGCAGCGGTGGCGTCCAGTGTGATGAATGGCGCCGACATCGTTCGGGTTCACGACGTGCGCGAAATGGCGCGGGTCGTGCGTATGATCGATGCGGTGAAATCTGCCCCGGCCGACGGCAAGGAAAGCCCGGAATGACGCGGGTTTATATCGGTATTGGCAGTAACATGGGCAATCGTGTGGATCACTTGCATCAGGCCCTCACGCGTCTCGACACCCTTTTTGAACTCGATCAATTGTCGCCGGTCTATGAAACGCCTCCGAAGTACGTGGAGGATCAATCGCCGTTCCTCAATATGGCGGTCAGCGGGGAGACGTTGCTGGATCCAATGCAATTGTTGGCGCAATTGAAGGCCTTCGAGGTCGAAATCGGGCGTGTGCCCTCCGAAGAACGATACGGGCCGCGGGCTATCGATCTGGATATTCTGTTCTTCGGTGAAGCCGTTGTCGCTCAGCCGGAACTCTCCATCCCGCATCCACTCATGGCCGAGCGTGAGTTCGTCTTGCGCCCTTTGGCCGACATCGCGGCGGGGTTTCGTCATCCGGTGTCCGGGCAAACGGTCGTACAGATGCTCGCGGCTTTGGAAGGCGATCCCGAAGCGTCGCTCTTCGTCATCGACGTTTGACGATGTGACGGTCACGTCATGCTTTGGTCAGATTACCCGAATACCATCGTAATCATGACCTTACCGTTTGACATACATCAACGTCTTGAAGAATTGCGCCTTGAATTCGTGGAGCAATCGCGCACGAAGGTGGACGAGATGGTGAATTTGTTGGGAGGGGAGGATGAGGCAACGGCGACTGAGCTGCCGAAATATGTTCGGATCACTCTACACGAGATCAAGGGACAAGCGGGAACATTTGGTTACCCGCTCATTTCCGATATTGCTAGAGTGGCAGAAAAATATGCGGCCGGAGCGACGCACTTTGACCACACCACGGTCAGTCACCTGAATACGCTGCTCGACATGATGCGAAACCTGTTGGTCGAAACGAAGGAATTCAATGAGACCGCCTCGAGCGATTTCCACACGACTTCCTCCGCGATTCAGGACCGCCTCTAGAAGGCGTCTTCCGGCAGGCTCAGGAATGAGTCCGCGCCTTTGATAATCGACGCCGCCAAGCCTTCGCATTTCGGAAAAACATGCTCCGCGTAAAACCGCGCGGTCGCTAACTTCGTTTGATAGAAATCCTGATTGCCATCGCCGACCTCCAACGCCGCCGATGCGGCATTAGCGGCGCGCGTCATCATCGCGCCACCGGCAACATTCCCGAAGAGCTCGAGATAAGCAGTAGCGCCCGCGAACGCGAGGGCCGGTGTCTTGCCACCATTCTCGATCAACCAATCCGTGGTTTCGGCAAGTGCGTCGATGGCCCGGGCGAGGTTGCTTCCAATCTCCGCGCAAGGGGCCTCCAGGCCAGCGGCAGCGGTCGCGATTTCGCGCATTTCCGCGATATAGGACTTCGCCGTCTTGCCCTGGTCCCGTAAAACTTTGCGGCCAACTAGATCGCGCGCCTGAATGCCGTTCGTGCCTTCATAGATCGGCGCGATACGCGAATCCCGGTAATGCTGTGAGATGCCGGTCTCTTCGATGAAACCCATGCCGCCGTGGACTTGCACCGCGGTCGAAGACAACTCGACTCCGAGATCCGTCGACCAGGCTTTGACGATGGGCGTCAAGAGATCGAGGCGTGCCTGTGCGCCTGCACGCGCGGCCTCGTCCGGATGCCGTTTCGAGATATCGAACTGAACCGCGGTGTCATAAGCCAATGCCCGCATCGCTTCGGTTTGCGCCTTGATGCTCATCAACATGCGCCGCACGTCAGGGTGGTTGATGATTGAAACTTTGTCCGACCCGCCGCCATCCACCCGACCCTGCACGCGTTCCTTGGCAAAGTCGCGGGCTTGTTGGTAGGCGCGCTCGGCGATGGAGACGCCTTGCAGACCGACATTAAAGCGCGCCATGTTCATCATCGTGAACATGGCCTTCAGGCCTTCGTTTTTCTCTCCGACCAAATAGCCGACGGCACCCTCATTGTCGCCAAACGCCATGACGCAGGTTGGGCTCGCGTGGATTCCGAGCTTGTGCTCGACAGAGGCGCAGCGGAGATCATTGCGCTGACCGAGTGATCCATCTTCCTCGACGAGCATCTTAGGTACCAGGAAGAGCGAAATACCCCGCGTGCCTTCTGGCGCATCCGGCAAGCGGGCCAGCACCATGTGGATGATGTTATCCGTCATGTCGTGCTCGCCGTAGGATATGAATATCTTTTGGCCGTGGATGCGATAATGATCGCCCTCGGGTACCGCCCGACAGCGTAACTCGGCGAGGTCGCTGCCCGCATGCGGTTCCGTCAGATTCATCGTGCCCGGCCATTCACCGGAGATGAGTTTAGGCAGATAGGTTTTCTTTAGTTCCTCCGAGCCATAGACCTCGAGCGATTCGATGGCGCCGACGGTCAAGATCGGGCACAGCGACCACGCCATATTGGCGGAGGTGAACATTTCCAAGACGGCCGTGCCGATCAGGGACGGCATCTGCTGTCCGCCGTATTTGGTGTTGCAGGTCAAGCCGTTCCAGCCGCCCTCGACATATGTCTGGTAGGCATCGGCGAACCCGTCGGCGGTGCGCACGACACCGTTCTCGAAAGTGGCCCCTTGCTCATCGCCTGATTTATTGAGCGGCGCCAAGACTTCCGACGACAGCTTGCCGGCCTCGTTCAACAGAGCATCGACAAGCTCCGCATCCGCCTCTTCGTAGCCGGGCAAGGAGGAGACCTGCGGCAGCATACCGAGGTCGTTCAGTAGGAATGACATGTCGTCGATCGGAGGATTGTAAGGGATCATGGTGTTTTCCTTACGCTGGGCGTCAGAATACCTTGCCCGGGTTCATCAGGTTGTCGGGATCGATCACTGCCTTCAGCTTCCGCATGAGGCCCAATTCCACCTCGGAGCGATAGATCGGCATATACGCCTTCTTTTGTTGGCCGATGCCGTGCTCGGCGCTGAACGAGCCATCGAAGGAGGCAACGCTTTCGAGTAGGATATGGTCGAGGTCCTTCGATATTTTCTCAAAATCCTCGGCCGACATGCCAAGGGGCGCGTAGACGCCGTAATGAATGTTCCCGTCGCCGACATGCCCGAAACCACCGGGGCGGCAACCGGGCAGCGCCTCGGCAAGTTTCGCGTCGGTTTCATTGAGAAATCTCGGCACGTCGCTGACCGGCACAGAGACGTCATGCGAAATGCGTGGGCCTTCTTCTTTGCTGGCCTCGACGATGCCGTCGCGAATGAACCAAAACGCATTTCGGTGCGTTTCCGACTGAGAAATCGCCGCATCGAGAACGATGCCGTCCTCGAAGGCGGATTCCAGCATGCTTTCCATCGCCGCCTGCATACCGCTGTCCGGATTGGCGCCGGAGAATTCGATCAATGCATAGTGTTCGTAGACCTGCTCCATCGGATCGATAATGCCGTTCAGATGGCGCATGTCGATATCGATGATGATGCGGGGAATGTATTCGAAACTGGTAACGGAATCACCACTCGCCATCCGACACAATGTCAGCAATTCAATCATCGCGTCGCGGTCGCGAATTGCAGCGAAACAGGTTTGGACATCCTTCGGCTTCGGGAACAGCTTGAGGACAGCGCCGGTGATAATGCCAAGCGTCCCTTCGCCGCCGACAAACAGCTGTTTCAGGTCGTAGCCCGTATTATCCTTACGCAACCGCCGCAGCCCGTCCCAGATGCGCCCATCCGGCAGCACCACTTCGAGGCCCAGTACTAGGTCCCTCGCATTGCCGTAACGCAACACGTTGACGCCGCCCGCATTGGTCGAAATATTGCCGCCGATCCGGCAAGAGCCCTGCGCACCCAGGCTCAAGGGGAAAAACCGATCCGCTTCCGAGGCCGCATCTTGAATATTCGCGAGGATACATCCTGCATCAACGGTGATGGTGTAGTTCAATGGGTCGATGTCGCGCACCTGTGCCATGCGGTCGAGGGAGAGCAAAATCTGCTCACCGCTAGCGTCCGGCACACTGGCCCCTGTCAGCCCCGTATTGCCGCCCTGGGGGACGACGGGAATGCATGCTTCCGCGCAGATCGTCATGACGTCGGAGACTTCTTGCGTATTGGCGGGCCGGACCAGCAAGGCTGTCTTGCCCGCCCAGCCGCCGCGAAAGGCGTTCACATAGGGGACATGAACATCCAGATCGTCGCTCCAGCCTTTCTCGCCGACGACGTTCTTGATCCGATCCAATGCCGCGTCCCGCGCGGGCCCATGCGATGCATCCGGCGCCATGATGCGCACTCCCAAGTATTTATTGTTCCTTCCGATTTAACGGAAGGCGGGACGGCGGACAAGCGATTGTATCGCACATACGTTTCCCCCACCCTAACCCTCCCCCGGGGGGAGGGTTAGGGTGGGGGTTTGCGTGACGCTTGCCGAAAGCCGCGCCGCCACCAAACTCACTAAGACCCGCTACACTCGGAAAGGAACCCCGCCATGCGTGTCGTGATTGCGATGATGAAGCATGAGACCAACACTTTCTCGCCGGTGCCGACACCGATTGAGCGATTTGCGCGGGGATACCCGCTGCCGCCGCGCGGCGCGGAAGCGCTAAAGGCGTTCAAAGGCACTGGTTCCGCCATGGCCGCGTTTATTGATATCTGCGAGCGCGAAGGTTGGGAGATGGTCACGCCCATTGCCGCACAGGCCGCGCCTTCTGCCCCGGTTCAGGACGCGGCATATAAGGAAATCTCCGACGCCATTGCCGAAGCGGTGGAGGCCGGGTGCGACGCGGTTATGCTCGACCTGCACGGCGCTATGGTGACAGAGAGTATGGAGGACGGGGAGGGGGCGCTGATGGAGCGCTTGCGCGGTATCGCGCCGGACGTGCCCATCGCCGTGGCGCTCGATATGCACACCAATCTCTATCCTGCTATCGCTGATAATGCGACGACCCTCGCGGGCTACCAGACTTATCCCCATATCGACAATTACGAGACCGGCTCACGGGCGGGCGAAGCGTTGGTGCGGGTCATCAAAGATGGCGTGACGCCGACGTTGGCTTGGGGCAATCGGCCGATGTTGCCGCATGTGATGCGCCAGGGCACTGACGACTTCCCGAACAAGGAAATTCAGGAGCGCGCCGCTGCGATGGAAAAAAGCGGCGAAGCGGTGATCGCGACCCTGTTCTCAGGCTTCCCGCATGCCGATATTCATAACGCTGGCCTGAGTGCCGTCGTCGTGACCGACAACGATCCGGACGCGGCGAGGCGGCTTTGCGATGAATTGCTGGAGATGGCGTGGCGCGACCGCGAATCCTGGGTCTACAAGATTGAACCGTTGGAAGAATCCTTGGCGCGCGCGAAGCAGATCGATGATGGTCCAGTGGTTTTGCTCGATCACTACGACAATGCAGCGTCGGGTGGCACCCAAGATACGATGACGGTGCTGGGCGCTATCCTCGACGCCGGGTTAGAGGACGTCGCTGCCTTTGCGATTTGCGACCCGGAAGCCGTGCAGGCATTGATCGCCGCTGGGGTCGGCAACGAGACGACGGTAATGCTCGGCGGTAAGCTGGATATGCCATCCATCGATAAGCGGGGCGAGCCACGTGAGGTGACGGGAAAGGTCAAGTTGATCTCCGACGGACTTTACCGGAACCTTGGGCCCGCCTCGACCGGGCTGCTCATGGATATGGGACCGACGGTGGTCTTCGATACGGGCAAGGTCGAGATCGTGGTGATCTCGCGCCAGCAGGAGCCGAATGACAAGAACGCTTTCCTGAGCCTCGGGATTGATCCGGCCCGAAAGAAATATCTGATGCTGAAAAGCCGCATCCATTACCGCGCCGGGTTCCGCGATATCGCCAAGGAAGTGATCGAATGCGCCGGCACGGGGGTGTGCACGTCCGATTATGACCAGCTCACCTTCCGGAATGTTCGACGACCGATCTATCCGCTGGATTTAGCGAACGAGTAGGAAGAATAGTTCCCCTCACCCTACCACTCTCCAACGAGGGGAGAGGGGACTATAGCTTGCCGCTCGGTATCATTCTCTATCCCCATGCAGAAGAAGGTTACGAGCAAAATTATTAAAAATACATAAAATATTAAAGTTATATTGAAGGTAATAATGAAAAAATAATATAAATAATGTAATGTTATTTATATCACAGGTGTATTTTATATATAATGTTTATTAATATTTTGTTTTTATATTATATTTATTAATTTTATGTTGTTATATTAAAGAAGTATTTGAAATTCAACCGAATTGCCGCGTTTGTTGGATTTTAGAACCGCGTTTTGGTCGGCGCTTCCTATCGACATTCGAAATGTCGCCGGATTGCGTTCTCTATCGGAGTGTGTGTCGAATGGTAGAATGGCAAAGCAGTATTTAATGATGTAAATTGGTTTTGTGTTTATGTAATATTTATTAAATACATAGATAATATCAATGTATATAATATATAAATACAAAAAATAATAAAATCATCAATAATTATTATAGTAATAATCTATGAGTTTGCAGTGAAGGACTTGTCGATTCTGCTGTTTAGCGCGAAACGCGAGCGTTGGCCGACCCCGGACGGTGTCTGGGTGAAAATGGTGAAGTGATCACATTCGTCGGACAGTTGCCGTTGTTCGCATTGTCGGAGATTTGAATCAGGGGCCGCACGTTCGAAGGTGGAACGGCCTACGTTCGATTCTACGAACTGATGTGGCTAAATAGCTGTTTGGTAACATTTTTATACTATAATATAAAATGGGGCTGTCCCAGATAACTAGCCCATATTTGTTCTAACCCATTGCCTTAGCTGCGATAATTGGGCTGATGGGTCACTGTTGTTAAAACGCCACTCGCACTCCTTTAAGAATAGG
>JABJCS010000608.1 GCA_018665505.1 Alphaproteobacteria bacterium | reverse complement strand
CGTCCATGACGCCGTCATGGCCGTGGCTCGTATAGGGATCGAGTGCCACGTCGCAGACCACCATCATCTCCGGTAGTTGCGCTTTCACGTTGCGGATGGCGGTGCAGACGAGATTCTCCGGATCGAGGGATTCGCGCCCGTCCGGCGTTTTCGCGTCGGGGTCCGTGAACGGGAACAGTGCGACCGCGGGAATGCCGAGCTCGAATGCCTCGTTCGCCGCCTCCGCGATGACGTCGGTCGAATAGCGTATTACGCCCGGCATCGAGGCCACCGGCTGGCGCTGGTTTTCGCCGTCGACGATGAACATCGGCCAGATCAGGTCGTCGACCGAGAGTTTGTTCTCCGCCACCATCCGGCGCACCGCGTCGTTGCTGCGATTGCGGCGCATGCGAACGGTCGGATAGCGTCCCGGTGTCTCGCTGACGGTTCCGGTATTGATGGTGGTCTCATCGCGCCCGAAAGGCGGCGTCACGATCTTTGGATCGGACATGGCTCGGCTCCTAAAATAACGATTAGCGAGAGTTTACGCGCGGCGCGGTTTCGTGACAACGGGGGCAATGTCACGGCAGTCTGTATCCGCCATTTCTTCCCCAATAAATCGTGTCATTCCCGCGCAGACGGGAATCTAGAACGGTACCACAGAGTCACTGGATTCCCGCCTGCGCGGGAATGACGGACCCGAAGGAGGTGCAATTGATCCGGGTCAATGAACGTGAAACAGCCTTCGGCTACCCTGTTGGGAGATTCAACAACAGGAGCCATCTCTGTGAACCACAAACACCGCAAAATCTTACATTCTCTTTTTGCCCACCCGATCAGCGGCAATATCTCGCTCAAACAGGTGGAAAGCGTTTTCCAGGAACTCGGCGCGGAGATCGAGGAGCGCCAGCACAGCAAGATCGCGGTGAAACTCAACGGTCACACGGTCGCCTTCCATCACGCCAAGCACGATTTGCCGAAGCAGGAAGTCCAGCAGATCAAGAAGTTTATCGTGGATTGCGGTATCGATCCGACACGGGACTATCCGCTTTAAGGGAAGCCATACACGCGATTGACTCGTCTCCGCCCCTGCCTATCATCCGGCGGCAAGGGAGCACGGTCATATGGATTTCCAACTAAATGAAGACCAGCGCGCGTTTCAGGATGCGGCGCGGAGTTTCTCGGAAGATGTTTTCGCGCCGAACGCGGCCGAGTGGGATGCGCAATCAATCTTTCCCATCGAAGAATTGCGCCAGGCGGCGGCGCTGGGATTCGCCGGTATTTATTGCGGCGAGATGCATGGCGGCTCTGACCTCAAGCGGCTCGACGCGACGGTGATTTTCGAAGAGTTGGCAGCGGGCTGTACGTCGACCTCAGCCTATATTTCGATCCACAACATGGCGAGCTGGATGATCGACAGCTTCGGCAATGACGAGCAGCGCGCGCGGTTCCTCCCCAAGCTCATGAGCATGGAGCATTTTGCGAGCTACTGCCTGACCGAACCTGGCTCCGGCTCCGACGCGGCGGCGCTCAAGACCACGGCGAAGCGCGACGGCGATCATTATGTGCTGAACGGCTCCAAGGTATTCATTTCCGGGGGCGGCAGCAGCGACGTATACGTGACCATGGTGCGCACCGGAGACGACAGCCCGAAAGGGATTTCCTGTCTTGCTATCGAGAAGGACGCACCCGGTCTCTCTTTCGGCAAGCGCGAGCACAAGATGGGCTGGAACAGTCAGCCGACCGCAGCTGTCATATTTGAAGATTGCCGTGTCCCGGTCGCCAATCGCATCGGCGAGGAGGGTGATGGGTTCAAGATCGCGATGAAGGGGCTCGACGGCGGGCGCATCAACATCGCTTCGTGCTCTATCGGTGCCGCGCGCAAATGCCTAGAGCTGGCGCGCGATTACATGAAGGAGCGCAAACAGTTCGGCCAACGGCTCGCCGACTTCCAGGCGCTGCAATTTAAGCTGGCCGATATGGCGACAGAGCTGGAAGCCGCCCGCTTGATGGTCCACCGGGCAGCGGCCAGTCTCGATGCCGGAGATCCGAACGCGACGATGTATGCGTCGATGGCGAAGCGCTTTGCGACCGATGCCGGGTTTCAGGTCTGCAACGATGCTCTGCAACTCCACGGCGGCTACGGCTATATCAAGGAATACCCGATCGAGCGACATCTCCGCGATGTGCGCGTCCATCAGATCTTGGAAGGGACAAACGAGATCATGCGACTGATCATTTCGCGGAAACTGCTCGACGGCTAAAGGAGCCTGCTGCGTATTCAATGAAAGTGTCGTTTACGGTGCTGAGGGTTTCAACTGCGGGCGCTGGTGTTTTCCGGGCGAATCCGTATACACCTCCCGCATGACAGACGATCCGGAAATACTATTTGATCTTCGCGACGGCGTCGCGGAGGTCACGCTGAACCGCCCGAGAGCCCTAAACGCGCTGACCCTCGATATGGTGCGGGTGTTCGATCCGCAGCTCGCGGCTTGGGAGGCGGATGACGCGGTTCGCGCCATTGTGGTGCGGGGAGCGGGTGACAAGGCTTTTTGTGCCGGCGGCGACGTCCAGAAACTCTATGACGGCACGCCCGGATGCGCGGTGCACGAAGAGTTTTTCCGCGAGGAATATCGCCTCAACCGGCGCATTCATAATTATCCAAAACCGTATGTCGCGCTCATGGATGGCATTACCATGGGCGGCGGCGTCGGCTT